>NZ_CEYNZH010000006.1:0-134534 GCF_982874595.1 Oceanospirillum sp.
TACCGGCCTGTCACGCCGGGGGTCGCGGGTTCGAGTCCCGTCCGGTCCGCCATTTGCTTGCTACATACCTATCTTGTAATTCTGAAATAGTCCTGTAACTCCCCTCCGATCGGAAAACTATTCTCAGCGTTTCCTGCGTCCACGTTGCATCTCTGAATAAAACTATCCCCTGGTTTATCCACAGTCCTTCTGGCTGCTATTTGTTCCTGTTCAGCTCTTTTCTGTATTGGCCTGGAGCCAGGTTGTGCCAGCGCTTAAATGCTCGCTGAAATGCGGGAGTTGATGAAAAGCCCATAAGCCATGCTATTTCACCTAAAGTCAGCTGTGTGTCACGGGTGTAGCGGGTTGCCAGAGCTTTTCGTGTTTCATCAAGTAGTCCCGTAAAACTTGCATGTTCTGTCTGTAACTGGCGTCTCAGTGTCCAGGGTTCCAGGTTAAAATGCCTGGCAATGCTCTCTAATGTTGGGGTTTGACCGCTGAGTTGCATCGCAATCGCTTCGCAAACCTTATCCACAAGCGACCTTCCCTGAAGAATACGATCCAGTTCCTGCTGACAAAGCTGTTCCAGATGTCGGAATGTCACAGGGTTGCTCTGATGACAGCTTTGACGACACAGGTCGTCAGGTAACCAGAGAGTGTTGCCCTGTGCTGAAAATTGCACCGGTATTTTCCAACGCTGATACGATGCGGCGTATGCAGGGCGATTAAATTCGATATCGATTTTAGCGCCTGCCTGAGTCAGTTCTGATAAAGAGAACCCGCTCCATTCCTGAAGAAGACTCAGCCAGCCTCCCAAAACGGCATCCACGACAAAAAAGTTGTATCGGTTGTAGGGGCTGATTGAGTAAAAGCAGAAACCGGTTCGCTCTTTTTCATGGACGATATAGCTATGTCCGCGGCTGTTTGAGCTGTAGAGGCGCTCAAAGCGAATTGACGTTATTAAGGCTTCTTCCAATGTTGCTGCCGATTGTGCTGCCAGACCCATCAGGCCAAAGTGATGGCTGCGGCATTTTTCGCCCATCAGAATACCAATATCATCCCGTTCGGTGAGCCGGCTCGCCTTTTCTCCCAGTCGCATATAGCGGGGAATACTGATCCTGCGCTCCGGGTGACTGTTTTTCAGATCGCCCAGTCCAAACTCTGCAAAAAGCGTATCCGGGTTTTTACCCTGTTCTTCCACCGCCTGATAGAGGCATTGCAGGATGTTGACGTTGATATCGCCCAGTTTCATAGCTTGCGTGTTCTCTAAAGTTATTCATTTGTCTCTCAAGGATAATACGTTTTTACGGGCATGGTTTACAGTTAAGCCAACATAAAAAGAAAGCTATGCATCTGTCACAGGCAGAACAGCAACATAATGAGAGTTTGCGACCGAGGATACTTTGATGACAATCGCCAATACTTCTACCTCTTCACCATACCCGACACTGCTACAGCCTCTCGATCTGGGTTTTGTCACCCTGCCTAACCGGGTACTGATGGGCTCTATGCATACCAATCTGGAAGAAAGCCCAAATGGTTTTGAACGATTGGCAGCCTTTTATGCCGAGCGTGCGAGAAATGGTGTCGCTCTGATCGTGACCGGTGGTATCTCGCCCAACAAAGAGGGGGCTGTCTTTGAAGGCTCAGCCAAAATGAGCACTCCAGAAGAGGCAGAAAAACACAAGGTAATGACTGAGGCGGTGCATGATGCCGGTGGCCGTATCTGTATGCAGATTCTGCACGCGGGTCGTTATGCTTATTCACAGCGACTCGTGGCACCCTCTGCGGTTCAGGCTCCGATTAATCCTTTTCCTCCTCGTGAACTGACCGGTGAGGAAGTCGAGCAGCAGATTGCGGATTACGTGAATTCTGCAGCGATGGCCCAGCTGGCGGGTTATGACGGTGTTGAGATCATGGGATCTGAAGGCTATCTGATTAACCAGTTTATCGCTGCCCGTACCAATAAGCGTTCGGATGAGTGGGGTGGCAGTTTTGATAACCGCACGCGCTTTGCCACTGAGATTGTGCGTCAGGTTCGGGAGAAAGTGGGTACTGACTTTATTATCATTTTCCGCCTGTCGATGTTGGATCTGGTAGAAGGCGGCAGTAACTGGGAAGAAGTGGTTGAGTTGGGCAAGCGTATCGAAGCCGCGGGTGCCACTCTGATCAACACAGGTATCGGCTGGCATGAAGCCCGCGTTCCGACCATTGCCACCAGCGTTCCCCGGGCAGCCTTTACTCAGGTAACGCAGCAGATGAAACAGGTACTGTCGATTCCTCTGATCACCACGAACCGAATTAACACGCCGGAGGTGGCAGAAGAGGTACTGGCGGAGGGTCATGCGGATATGGTGTCTATGGCGCGTCCGTTCCTGGCGGATCCGGCCTTTGTCAGTAAGGCTGCTGAAAACCGTGCCGATGAGATCAATACCTGTATTGGTTGTAATCAGGCCTGTCTGGATCATACCTTCTTTATGAAGATAACCTCCTGTCTGGTAAACCCTCGTGCCTGCCATGAAACGGAAGTGCTTGTTGAGCCAGCACAGCAGGTTAAAAGCGTTGCGGTTGTCGGTGCAGGTCCTGCAGGTTTGTCAGCGGCCACTACGGCGGCAGAGCGTGGCCATAACGTCACCCTGTTTGATGCGGGTTCTGAAATCGGTGGTCAGTTTAATTACGCCAAGCGCATTCCGGGTAAGGAAGAGTTTTACGAAACCCTGCGTTACTTTAAGCGCCGTATCGAAGTGACAGGTGTCGAACTCAAACTAAATACCCGTGTTGATGCTGATGATCTGAAAGCGTTTGACGAGGTGATTCTGGCAACCGGTATCACGCCGCGCACACCGGGTATTGAAGGTATCGATCACCCGAAAGTGGTGACCTATATCGAAGCGATCACCGGTGCCAAACCGATCGGTCAGAAGGTGGCTGTGATGGGTGCAGGTGGTATCGGATTTGATGTTTCCGAGTTGCTGACCCAAAAAGGCGAATCTGCCAGCCTGAATATTGAGGAGTTTATGCACGAGTGGGGCGTGGATCTGACGGTTCAGCACCGTGCCGGTATCGAAGGGGTAGAAGCCCATAACCCGGAACCCGCCCGCGAAGTCTGGTTAATGCAGCGTAAGGCCAGCAAACTGGGCAAAGGCTTGGGTAAGACCACCGGTTGGATTCATCGCGCTTCCCTGCAGAAACGTAATGTTCATATGCTGTCAGGTTGCGACTATCTGAAAATTGATGATGAGGGTCTGCATCTGACCATTAATGGCGAGGAGGATCTGCTGCCAGTGGATAATATCGTCATCTGTGCCGGGCAGGAGCCATGCCGTGAACTGGAGGCGGGCCTGAAAGCGCTGGGTAAGAATCCCCATCTGATTGGTGGTGCTGATGTGGCTGCCGAGCTGGATGCCAAGCGGGCGATCGATCAGGGCTTGCGTCTGGCCGTAACCTTGTAAGTCTGAACCTTGTTTAAATACCTGTAGGGAGCTTCGGCTCCCTTTTTTTATGGCGGATTATGAGCGGGCTGATTGTATGGCGTTCATTATGTCTCAGTCTGCTTTACTGCGTCCGTTGCCTTATTGGCCGCCTGTGTTATTACACTTATGATTGCAGGGGCTTAATTGAGGATCATATTCGTCAGCTTGATTCTGCTGCCTTATAATGCCCGAACTTTTATAACGGTTTAAATGTGAGCAGTTGATATGCAGATCTGGGTGGATGCGGACGCTTGTCCGAAGGTGATTAAAGATATTTTGTTCCGGGCCTCGCAGCGTTTGGATCTGCCGATGATTCTGGTGGCAAACCAGCCCTTAAGCGTGCCGCCAAACTGTAAAATCCGCGCGGTTCAGGTACCGCCGGGTTTTGATGTAGCTGATAATTATATTGTTCAGAATCTTAGTGCCGGAGATCTGGTCATTACGGCGGATATCCCTCTGGCCGCTGAGGTCATCGACG
This sequence comes from Oceanospirillum sp., assembly GCF_982874595.1. NCBI lineage: Bacteria > Pseudomonadati > Pseudomonadota > Gammaproteobacteria > Oceanospirillales > Oceanospirillaceae > Oceanospirillum > Oceanospirillum sp. The sequence continues at coordinate 3,931 of NZ_CEYNZH010000006.1, forward strand.
AAGATGCCCATGCCCTGAATCCCCGTGGCGAGCTGTACACCAAGAACAATATTCGTGAGCGCCTGATGATGCGGGACTTTATGTCTGACCTGCGCAGTAGCGGTGTTCAGACCGGTGGCCCTGCGGCTCTTAGTCAGCGTGACCGTCAGGACTTTGGTAATGCGCTGGATAAGTTTCTGGCCAAGCATGTAAACACTGCCAGCTGATATGCGGGGCAACCAATTTCTTTTACGGTTTCAGCGTTGGCAGGAAATAATCGGTGAACCCCCTTTGCAGCAGATTGATCATCCTCTGCTGAAAGAAAAAAATGTTGACCTGAGGGTGTTGAGAACTGATTTAGTACACCCTGTCATTTCCGGCAACAAAGCCTATAAGCTCAAATACAATCTTGATGCCGCGATTCAGCAACAGGCTACGGGGGTGCTCTCCTTTGGCGGGGCCTGGTCAAACCACCTGCACGCACTGGCCTATTCCTGTTACCAGTTGCAGCTGCCTTGTGTGGCCGTGATTCGCGGTGAGCCAGAGCTGATCCTGAAAAGCGCCATGCTTCAGGATGTTAAGCGTTGGGGCTGCCTGCTGCACTTTGTGAGCCGCAAAGAGTACCGCTTGCGGGAAGAAGCGGACTGGTTGCAAAAACTCTCTGAAACCTTTCCCGGATACTTTATCGTGCCGGAGGGTGGCAGTAGCCCCTTAGCAGAACCTGGGGTTGCTGAGTTATCTCATCAGCTTGAACAGGCCTGTCAAAAAAGTGATGGGGGAGAGGAGAGTGAGTTGCCGGATCAGGTCTGGTGTGCCGTTGGCACGGGGGGGACGTTGGCAGGGCTGCTTGCCGGACGGAAAAAGCCTTATCATCTACTGGGCGTGCCGGTGTTAAAAAGGGGGGATTTTCTTTGGCAGCAGATCGCTGACCGTTTTTCTGCTGCCGGCGATGATGTTCCCGGTAACTGGTCGCTGTTACTGGATGGCCATGGTGGTGGCTACGGTAAGGTCTATGAGGATTTACTCAATAGGATGGCATCTCTTGAAACCGCTTTAAGCTCAGATTGCGTTTCGTTACCGCTTGAACCTGTTTATACCGGCAAGTTATTTCTCAGATTCTGGCAGGCGTTAGAGAATGGAGAGCTGCCGGAAGGCAGTCGGGTTGTGCTGGTTCATACCGGAGGCCTGCAGGGGCGAAGGGGTTATGGTTTACCGTGGAGTTCGCCGGATGCCTGATCGTGACAGCCTTTTTCAAAATGCACTTAAATCGCTTTCCTCTCAACAGTATGATTGAACTGATGGCATAATAGGCCGCACCAGATTTTAGGAGACCAAAGGGTTATGCAGGATCACACGATAAAGAATGTTCAGTCTGGCATTCTCGCTGAATCAAATCAGTTTGGTTATTACATCACTTACACTCTGAGCCCCGATGATGATCTGTTGCCTCTGGTTCGCGATATGGTGGCTCGTTTTCCTTCTATGATCGATGAGTGCGGCCGTGTTTTTGATGTGCCGTCTCTGAATGGTGTGGTTGCCGTCAGCTCGGATGCCTGGGATCGTCTTTACCCGGAAGGGCGTCCCGCTGCGCTGAAATCGTTTCCTGAAATGAAGCAAAGTGGTCGTTCTGCACCTGAGACACCCTGTGATCTCTATTTTCAGATTCGTTCCGATCGCCATGACATCAACTTTATTGTTGCCCGTCGTATTGATGGCATGTTGGGTGAGATCGCCAACCTTCAGGAAGCGATTCCAACCTTCCGTTATCTCGATTCCCGTGATTTGACCGGTTTTGTGGATGGCACGGAAAATCCACAAGGCGAAGACAGAGTCCGGGTCGCTCTGGTGGGTAATGAAGATCCCGCTTTCTCGGGCGGTAGTTATGTTCATTTTCAGCGCTATGTTCACAATATGCCGGTCTGGAACGGTGTTCCTGTCAAAGAGCAGGAGCAGGTGATTGGCCGGACTAAGGCTGACAATATCGAGTTTGAGGGTGATGAAAAGCCGCTGACCTCGCACATTAAGCGTGCCGGTATTAAGGACGATGATGGCTCCTCGATTGAAATTCTTCGTCAGAGTATGGCCTACGGTAACCTGAGTGCACAGGGGCTTTATTTTGTCTCCTACTGCCGTTTTGCTGATAACTTTACCCGCATGCTGGCCAGCATGATCTACAGCGATGCTCACGGGCATTATGATCATATGTTGAAATATACCGAAGCCGTTACTGGAGCCTCTCTGTTTGCACCCTCCCGTGAGTTTTTAGCGAAGTATGTGGGTGCGGCAGCAGAAGCAGAACAGCTGAAAAAAGCGAAAGCTGAGGCCGAAGCCAAGCGCTTGGCGGAAGAAGAAGCAGAGCTGAACTCGACCCGTTCAGAGCTGGCTTATACGCCGCTCAGTGATGCTTTTGCTAACCCGGAAGCACTGAACCCAGTTGAGCCGGAGGTGGATCCGGAAGCGGAAGCAGAGAAGAAGGTGTCTGATCAGGTGGAAACCCCACCGGGAGAGCCTGAAGTGAAAAGTATTACCCCAACCAACACAGGTGGCCGTCGTTACTCTGCAAGTTTCTATCAGGCGATGCTGGATGACGATGAAGAACAGCGTCAGGCGCAGCAGTCCAGTGAACCGCAGGAAAGTAAAAACCTGAAACAACAGCCCGGTCTGCCTTGGACATTGACAGAAGAGGGCAAAAAAGGAATTAAAGACGACTAGCCCATTTTTAAGGCTGACTATTACCGGGGGCTGCTTTGCAGCCTCTTTCCTTTTATGACGCGGGCTCTTGTAGCCTGTTAACCGTCGAGATCTCCAATGTTTTCTATCTCCCGAACCGACAAAAGGCTAGCTGCAGATTTGCAGGAAAAGACTGATACCAAAACCAAGCCGCTTGGCGCATTAGGGCAGCTGGAAACTGTTGCCCTCAAGGTTGGTTTGGTTCAACAGACACTGACTCCCGCATTGAATAAACCCCATATGCTGGTTTTTGCAGGAGATCACGGCATCGTGAGTGAAGGCGTCAGCCCTTATCCACAGGAAGTGACGCCACAGATGGTGCTTAACTTTCTGGGCGGTGGCGCAGCAATCAATGTTTTTTGCCGTCAGCATGGCATTGATCTGGAGGTGGTTAACGCGGGTGTGGCGGCTGATTTGCCTGATCATCCTAAATTGTTCGATGCCTGTGTTGCCAGAGGAACTGCCAATTATCTGCACGGGGCTGCGATGACCGACGAAGAGGTCCGGCAGGCATTGCAGCGGGGTGCTGATCAGGTTGTGCGGGTGGCGTCCGGAGGCTGTAATGTGATCGGTTTTGGTGAAATGGGGATCGGTAATACCTCATCGGCCGCCTTGCTGATGCATCACCTGACCGGTATCTCGCTTGCGGAATGCGTCGGGCGTGGAACAGGACTGGATGAGAAAGGCGTTCTGAAGAAACTGGCGATTCTGCAGAAGGCTTCTGCAAACTATCTGCAGGACAATGACGGACAGCCAAGTCATAACCCGCTGCGCATTCTTGCCCGGTTTGGTGGTTTTGAAATTGCCATGATCTGTGGTGCCATACTGAAAGCCGCTGAGCTGAAAATGCTGGTGCTGATTGATGGCTTTATTGCCACCAGTGCTCTGTTGGTCGCCCATGGCCTGTTTCCGGATGTTCTGGATTATTGCATCTTTACCCATCAGTCTGATGAAAGCGGGCATCGCAAGATGCTCAGCTATCTGAAAGTTCAGCCGTTGTTGCAACTGGACCTGAGACTTGGTGAAGGCAGCGGTGTTGCTGTGGCTTATCCGCTGGTGGTCTCTGCTGTGGCTTTTCTGAATGAAATGGCTTCTTTTGCCGATGCGGGAGTCAGCGTTGAAGAGCTGGTATCCGGTACTGACGATGCGGGGAATGAGAGCAGCAATGACGGCTGATAGGTCCGGGAAAAGTTTTTGGCAGCAGCAGGGTTATCTGCTGCTGGGGGCTATCGTGTTTTTTACCCGTATTCCGGTGAGAAAACAGGTGCCGGATGAGGCGTTACAGCTGAATCGTGCCGCGCGCTTTTTGCCTGTTGTGGGGCTGATGGTTGGTGCGGTTTGTGCGCTGTCTTTTGTTGTCTTTTATGGCATCTGGCAAAACCTCTGGCTGGCGCTGTTGCTGAGCACAACGGTTGGCATTCTCACGACCGGGGCATTTCACGAAGATGGCTTTGCGGATTCCTGCGATGGCTTTGGCGGCGGCTGGCAGAAGGAGCAGGTGCTGCGCATCATGAAGGACTCCCGATTGGGAACCTATGGTGCACTAGGTCTTGGGCTGATGCTGGCGATTAAGCTCTCGACCCTTGCGCTGCTGTCACCGGACCTGATTCCCTGGGTGTTGCTGCTCGGACATGCCTTAAGCCGGAGCTTCTCCGCCAGTTTTATGTTCACCTTAAATTATGTTCGCGATGATGCCGACCGAAAGTTATCCGGCCGCAGCGATCCTATGACGGCTGGAGAACTGAGCTTTATTACCGCTGTCGGTGCTCTTGGGTTACTGTTTCTTTCCCTGGGAACTGCACTGCTTCTCATCGCTGGCCTTTTTCTGCTGCATCGTCTTCTTAGCTGGTATTGGCTGAAACGAATCGGTGGCTATACCGGTGATTGTTTGGGCGGTGCTCAACAACTGGCGGAAGTTCTGATTTATCTGATTTTGTCTGCTGCACTTGTTTAAGCCATAAACTATAAGTTACGAAGCATGCCGCAAGAAACCTCATCGAGTCCTAACGCTTTGCAACGCAAAACCTGCGATTACCTGCTGGTACGTCATCTTAAGCCAGTGACAGAAGCAGGAATCTGTTACGGTCAGAGCGATCTGCCTGCTGCCGAGCTTCCCGATCCTGCCTGGCAGGAGCTGATAGCTTTCCGGTCGGATCTGCCTCTGCTTTCTAGTCCGCTGCTTTCCAGTCCTCTACAGCGCGCACGAACACTTGCGGATCATTTGTCAGCTTTGCAAAGAAAGTCTTCGGAAGCTCCTGCTCCCGCATCCATAGCGGAAGACCATCGCTGGCAGGAACTTGATTTTGGTGACTGGGAAGGGCTGAGCTGGCAGCAGATCGGGCAGGACAATGTCGAGTCCTGGCAACAGAATCTGCTGGGGTTTCAGTTCCCCAACGGTGAGTCCGCCCTGCAGATGCAGCAGCGGGTGTTGTCAGCCTGGCGGGATTGGTTACGACAGCGAACAGGCGGTGTTCTGGTGACCCATCTCGGCGTGATACGTATGTTGCTTGGGCAGGTGCTGCAAATTCCTTTTCAGCAACAACTCATGTTGCAGATCGATTATCAGAAAGTGGTCTGGCTGCAGCAAAGCTGGCTTGAAGATAACAAGGGTGTGATTCAGCCCGGTTCAGAGGTCTGGCAGCTAAAAGGCGTTAATCTTTCAGCTGATGCTCTACTTCGTTAGCGGCTTATCGGCAGATTGAAGCCACGATCAATTTTATTCGGAAGGACAAGACTAAATGGCCGAGCGTGAAGGCGTTATTAAATACCAGCTGGACTACACACCATCGTCACCCTGTGACGATAGGCTGCTGGAATCGATTCAGCAGTGGCGGCTGACGTTGTTTCAACTGGGGCTGATTGGTCAGGATCCTGCCCGCTATGGCGGCCTGGGTTATGGCAATATCAGCATTCGCCACGGTAACGGCTTTATTATCAGCGGCACCCAGACCGGTGGGCTGGAACGCCTGACATCTGAGCATTACGCCATTGTTGAGCATTGTGATCCGACGACCAATCATATTGTTGCCCATGGGCCGGTGAAACCCTCATCAGAGGCGTTAACCCATGGCGCTGTTTACGCATTGGATGACACTATTCAGGCGGTGATACATATTCATAGCCCTGAAATCTGGCAAAAGCGTAACCAGCTGTTCCTGCCGGAAACCCCGGCGGATGTGCCTTACGGCACGCCGGAAATGGCGCAGGCGGTTAAGCTGCTCTGGCAAGCGGATGCTTTCAAACTCAGTCCTGTGTTTGCCATGGCAGGCCATGAAGATGGCATTATGAGTTTCGGCTCGGATATGACTGAAGCCGGTATGCCACTATTAAACACCTTTCAATGGGCCAGAGCCTTTGAACTGACCGAAGCGATTGAGTCCGGTGTTCGTGACCCAGACGAAAAACACTTCTGATGAGCCTGCAGAAATGGCTCTGTAGGCCAGAGCGATAAGGAATCTTTGCTGATGAGTACCTGGGTTGCACTGACACTGATGGCGGCTCTGATGCAGTCGGTCAGAACTGCAGGTCAGAAGTCTCTGGGACATGGCCTGACCGCCAGTGGCGCTGCTGTGGTGCGCTATCTCTATGGTCTGCCTTTTGCGCTGATCTATCTGGCGGTACTGATTTTCTGGTCCGGTGCAGACGAAACCTCATTTGTTGTCATTCCCAATCCGGAGCTCAGGTTCTGGGGTTATGCCCTGTTCGCCGCTATCTGTCAGTTGATTGCCACGGCGCTGATGGTTTGGCTGTTTCGTTTCCGCAATTTTGCTTTGGGCAGCTTTTACGTCAAAACCGAAGCTATGCTGGCGGCGGTTTTGGGCGTACTGATCTGGTCTGAGAGCTTGTCTCTCTTGGCATGGCTGAGTATTGCCCTGGGTGCTGTTGGCATCTTCCTGATGGGGCAGGGAAAAGCTTCTCTACTGATCAAATCGGATCGGGGCAAGACTCTGATTTGGGGGCAAAGAATCAAACACTTTTTGCTCGACCCTGCCGCTGGTGTCGGGCTTTTGGCTGGCCTGCTGTTTGCCCTGACCTCACTGTCATTGCGTCAGGCTAGCCTGAGTCTGAATCTTAATTTTCAGCTGGGTGCGGCAGTAACTCTGGTGGTGATGGTGATACTGCAAACCTTAATTGGCGCGCTTTATCTGAGCTGGCGCTCACCATCGGACTGGAAAGCGATGAAGCTGCAAACCGGTGTTTGCGCCTTTGTGGGGCTAACCAGTGTCGTGGGTTCTGTCGGCTGGTTTACCGCGATGACCTTGCAGCCTGTGGCCTACGTGAAAGCCGTCGGGCAGATCGAGTTTGTTTTTACTCTGTTGGTAGCTGTGCTCTTCTTTAAAGAGCGCCCTTCTCCGATTGAGCTGATCGGTATGGGCGCTATCCTGAGTGGTGTCTTGCTGTTGCTACTGGTGGGATAATACTGGCCGGATAAAGTCCTTTGTGTCGATTGCTTCAGATAACGGCCTGCTTGCGAAGTTTGGTTTTTCCATAATGGATAATAAGTGCCGCCAGAATCATCGCGGAACCCAACATCAGCCATTCCGGTAGCAGATGTTCACTGGCTGCCAGTTGCGCCTGAATGTCGATGTTAAAGTTGTGAACCAGTGCATTGGTCGCAAAGCCGGACAGAAACGCCACGCTTAATACACCGGTTAAGTAAGTCACAACAGCTCTGCCACCTAATTCTCTTTTAATGATGCCAAGCGTTGCCATATTGGTTGCCGGGCCAGCCAACATAAACACCAGAACTGCTCCGGGGGATAGTCCGGATAGCAAGAAACCTGCAGCAATCGGCGTGGATGCAGTGGCACAGATATACATAGGGATACCCACCAATGCCATCACCAGCATGGCGGTGAAGCCATCGCCCCACTGGGTCAGAAATTGTTCCGGAACCCAGGTCAGCGTTGCCGCTGCCAGTATGAGGCCGACCAAAAGCCAGCCTGCCATATCATTGAAAATATCCACAAAAGCGTAACGCTGGCCATCCATAAAGCGTTGGAAGAAACTGCTTTGGTTTTCCTGCGGGTTGTCCGGCTTTTTGGTTTTTACGCTGGCCGAGCAACAGCTTTTACTGGCGCAACAGGAGGTTGTCTTTTTTGGACTCGTTTGTTCCGATACTGTTTCAGGTTTGGGCGCATCGTTAAAATATTGTGTCAAAACTCCTGCGCTAATAGCGCTTAAAATTGCTGCAATGGGACGGATAATCGCCATAAAGGGCCCGAGCAGAGCATAAGAAACCGCGATAGAATCTGCTCCGGTTTCTGGTGTCGAGACCAGAAAAGAGACGGTCGCACTTTTGGATGCTCCGTTTCGTTTCAGACTGATTGCCGCAGGAATCACGCTACAGGAACAAAGCGGTAAGGGCGCACCAAAAAGAGCGGCTTTAACCGTCGAAGAGAGGTTATCCTGACCAAGATGTTTCGCTAGTGTGGCGGTGCTGACAAAGCTGTGAATCAGTCCGGCAATCACCAGCCCCCCTAATAGCCAGGGGGCCGCATCCAGAAACAGGTCGTAGAAATGTTCAGCAAGAGGCATCTTGTTCGTCCTGTCTTTTCGGGTCATCGGCAAGAGCGCTTAAAATGGTGCAGTGACTGGCGGGCATATTACCTCCGCAACAGGCATCGGTTATCTGCTTTAATGCACCGCGCATCTGTTCTAACTCCTGAATTTTAGCTTCGATCTCGGCCAGTTTTTCCTCGGCAAAGTCTTTAACCGTTTGGCAGGTTTCCTGTTCTCGGTTTACCTCCAGGTCCAGAAGGCCTGCGATATCCTTAAGAGAGAATCCCACTGCTTTGGCACGAAGAATAAAGGCGACCTGACTTAGGGTGCTTTCAGGGTAAAGTCGGTAGCCGGACTCCGAGCGATGAGGTTCCGGAAGCAATCCCTGCTTTTCATAAAAGCGCAGAGTTTCTACTGTGACGCCTGTTTCTTTAGCCAATAATCCTATTCTGTACAGGTTGCTCATTATGCGACCTCCATATGGCTTTTGCATTATTGTAAACCCTATAGTTAGCTTTAGGGTCAAGGCTGTAATCGTTTACTCTGATCTCAGGAAACAAAAAGTAGTGTATTAGGCTTTAAGTGAGGCTTATGCTTGCCGATAAGTGTGTTAATCTAAACGCAAATCGACAGCGGATGTTTATAACCGGCTGTCAGGGATATAAGAATATAAACAGAGGTTCACTGATGAAGCAGCGTATCATCGCCAGCACTTTAGCCGTTGCGGCTACCCTAGCTTCCATTCCGTCCGAAGCCGCTCCAGTCTATCGTCAAACCCGTGATTCAGCTCCTAGAGTCGATGCCTACCAAGAAGTTTATACTTATGTTGGTATTGATATGATGAGTTACAGCTACAGTGGTACAGCAAACGATTCTGGTAGCTCGACCCGACTGACGTTTGGCCAGCGATTCGAAGAATTTGTATCTGCAGAAACTCAGCTTGCTATTGGCGATGGAACTCATGAATACTCTGTTGGTGTTTATGCCAGAGGCGCTCTGCCTATGGGGCGTTTGCAGTTAAAAGCGCTCATAGGACTTGCGGCCTCTCAGTTTGATAATTCCGGCACAATTGAGAATGTGAAAAGTATTTCTTATGGTGGTGGGGCGGAGCTGACGCTATGGAGAGATTGGTATTTTAATGCTGACTACATGAGTTACGATTCCTCTTTAGATTCAATTAATCTTGGAATTGGCACACGCTTCTAAAGCTAATCGCTTAATAACAAAAGCCAGCATTGCTGGCTTTTGTTGTTTTTGGGGCCGAAATTAATTACAGAGTTAAATTGCGGAGGGCAATCCTATGGCAGAACTACTGCAGTATTGGCCGGAGTTTCTTACAGTAGTTGTGGTTCACTTTCTTGCAGTAGCGAGTCCGGGGCCGGATTTTGCGGTCATTTTACGACAGAGTCTCTGTGCCAGTAGTCGCTCAGGTATCTGGACAGCGATCGGAATTGGTAGCGGAATCCTGGTGCATGTTACCTACTCGCTCCTGGGGCTGGGTCTTCTGATTGCTCAGTCGACTACTGCGTTTACCGTACTGAAAGTGTTGGGTGCCGCATATCTGCTTTGGGTTGGTTGGCAGTGCCTGAAAGCAAAGCCTGCTGCGGACTCTGCAGAAGACGGTGTCGGTCTGAAAGAGGGGGCGAGTGCAGCAACGGCCTGGAAGGCTTGGCGATTGGGCTTCCTGACTAATGCGTTGAATGCTAAGGCGACCCTTTTCTTTGTGTCTCTGTTTTCTGTAGTGATCAGCCCGAGTACCCCGCTTTGGGTTCAGGGGTTCTATGGTCTTTGGATGACGGTGATGACTGGCCTCTGGTTTATCGGGCTTGCGCTGTTTCTGTCCCGTGAGCAGGTTCGGGGCTTCTTCCGTAAGATCAGCCATTGGATAGAGCGGGTGACGGGGGTTGCTCTGATTGCATTAGCGGGCAAGCTTGCGACAGCATCTCAGGGCTGAGATAAGCGCTACGGGTTAGCGTACAGGCGTTATTGGTGAGTCGGGTTATAGCCTATGCCAGGGCAGAGGGATATATCCCGGCCAACCATCGGAAACGACAAACAGGCGCTCACCGGAGCGCCGCTCCAGTAATAATCCTTCTGTACCCATTTGTGGTCTCCGATCACGTTTTTTTCCTGATAAATTGCTTGGGTCTGCTATTTCAGGGGCTGTGAGCTCTTTTATTAAGACCTGGGTGATATCCGGTGCGCTAATCCATTCCGGCATTATCGGTTGTGCCATCCAGTGGGGCTTTCGGCAGACCCGCCATTTTTCTTCAGCCTCTTTCTGATAATGTTCCTGCCATTGAGATAACGTTATCCAGCTTCCTTTCAGGTGATTGGGGTTCATCCTTTCAGGTGATGGAAGTGGTTGCCTAGGCTGGGTTGGATAAAACAGATAGCCTCTGGTCAGAGCGCTGGCGCGATCCGGAATCAGTGATTGTCCGGCTGCTGGGGCATGTTGCTCAAGCCATTGTTGAACCTGTGGCTGTTCTCCCAGTTTTAACTGTTGGTTGATCAGACGTTGCCATTTATGTTCCATACTGTCCTGACAGGCGACACCCAACCAGTGACTCCAGGCGTTGGGTTGGCCCCAGCCGGATTCCGTGCCCAGATAGAACTTGATGGCCAGTTCCAGATGCCAGACCAAACCATCTCGGGTATCTCTGAGCAGTACATCGAATTCTCCCAGCGTTCGATTCTCTCCCTGAATAATCAGGTTGCTGGCAAGAAGCTCAAGTTCAGGATGGATATGGAAATAAAACAGCCAGAGCTGTTCGTGATAATGGCCCAGTAATCCAGTCTTTTTATTGGTCAGCCATGCATCGATAGGGCGCGGGTCTGAATCAAGTTGTACCAAGGTACCCCAGTGGGGGGCGGGTATTTGCCAGCTTTCTGCAGTACAATGGCACAGCTGGGGCGAGGTTAATAACCAGACCAGATCTCTGATTGCCTGATGCTGAAATTTTTCTGGTGTCACGCCTTTATAACCTTTGCCTGATTTATTGGGGAAAGGTAGGTTAAAGCTCTGGCGGTTACAAGACCAACTTTGGCATTTGGGCGCTTTTGAAAAAGCATACATCCACACCAACAAATCATAAGACGGCAGATGGAACAATTTAAAAATATTGGCCTGATCGGGCGACTGGGTAGCACTAAGGTTGTGGATACCATGAAGCGGCTGATCCGCTATCTTCAGGAGCGTGATCTGCACATCATTATTGAAGATCAGATCGGTGAAGTGATGCCGGGTCATGGTCTTCAGGAGGTCAGCCGGAAACTGATCGGTGAAGTTAGTGATCTGGTGATTGTTGTCGGTGGTGACGGCAGCCTTCTGGGCGCAGCACGGGCTATTGCTAAGTACAACACTCCGGTGCTGGGTGTGAACCGTGGTCGTCTAGGCTTTCTGACTGATATTTCGCCAAGTGAGCTGGAAGAGCGTGTGGGTGAAGTGCTTGACGGACAGTACATCACAGAGACCCGTTTTATGTTGGATGCTGAGGTTTACCGAAACGGTGAGCCTGTGGGTAACGCTGTGGGTCTGAATGATGTGGTACTGCACCCTGGTAAATCAGCTCGCATGATTGAGTTTGATCTCTATATCGAAGGTCAGTATGTGTATAACCAGCGTTCCGACGGTCTGATTGTTTCCACTCCGACCGGTTCCACGGCTTATTCTCTTTCCGGGGGCGGCCCTATTATGCATCCTAAGCTGGATGCGATTGTGCTTGTGCCTATGTTTCCGCATACCCTAAGTAGCCGTCCAATCGTTGTTGATGGCAACAGTGAGGTTAAGATTATCATCGCTGAAGATAACGATGCTTATCCTCATGTCAGCTGCGATGGGCAGACACATTTGGTCACTAAGCCCGGTGATGTGCTCTATGTGAAAAAACGGCCGTTTAAGCTGCGTCTGATTCATCCGGTTGACCATAACTTCTATGAGATTTGCCGAACCAAGTTAGGTTGGAGTAGCAGCTTTGGTGACCAATAAGCCCGATTTCGCCCGTTTACCGGAAGCAGCCGGTTATGATCTGATCGGTGATATTCATGGTTGTGCTCATACTCTGGAGCGTCTGCTGTTACAGATGGATTACCGTAAGGTCAATGGTGTCTGGCAGCATCCGGATCGCAAGGTGATCTTCCTTGGTGATATTGTTGATCGCGGCCCCCGCATTCGGGAATCACTGGAGCTGGTTTATAGCATGGTTCAGGCGGGAGAAGCAGCCTGTATTATGGGTAACCACGAGCACAATGCCATTACGTATTGTACGCCTGCTCCCGAAGGTTTCGCTGATGACTATCTGCGCAGTCATAACCCTCGTCATACACGCCTGATCAAAGAGACTTTGGATCAGTTTGAGGGGGCTCAGGATGAATGGGAGACCTATCTGGAATGGTTTAAGACTCTGCCGCTCTATCTGGAGAATGACCAGTTCCGGGTGGTACATGCCAGCTGGGATGATGCGCTTATTCGCACCCTGCAGAATGATTATCAGACTGACAAACTCACCTACGGGCTGCTGATTGAATCTGTTCAGCCTGACAGTTTTGGTTTTCGTCTGATGGAGCATTTAACCCGGGGCAGTCATATCCGTTTGCCGGAAGGCATTGAAATTCACGGTGGTGACGGCTTTACCCGCCGTACTTTCCGGACACATTTTTGGGCTGAAAATCCTGAAACTTATGGTGACGTGATTTTTCAGCCGGATAACCTGCCCGGAAGCCTTGAAGATCGTGCTTTGAGTGAGCAGGAGAAGAAAGATCTGTTGTACTATCCAAAAGATGCACGGCCACTTTTTATTGGGCACTACTGGTGCGAAGGTGTACCGGCACTGGTGACACCGAATATTGCCTGTTTGGATTACAGCGCGGTTAAATATGGCAAGCTGGCAAGCTATCGCTTCAGCGGTGAGTCCCAGCTGGATGCCAGAAATTTTGTCTGGATCTCTGTCGACAGAGACGAGAACGGATAGATCGAGGCGGCCCTAAATAGAGCAGACGGTGACTTATCCTGTCCGTTCTGCAATGGAGGGGAACAGAGAATCCGGACTCCGAAACGTTTTATGACGCAGGGGCTCAAGGGTTCTTTTTGTGAACTTTTGTCACAGAAACTTGGAACTTTGACAAATGGACGCATACTAACACTAGGGTTATTCATGAACGTTGGTTGTTCGTTTAGCCTTTGGTTCTCAAAACTGACAGAGGTATGTATGCCTGCGGTATCGATTAATGGATACGGGAGTGTGGGTTCCATTTTACCCTGTTTTATTTTGACCGGACCTGTTCATTAAGAGTGACAGGATGTTCCTCCCGCGAGTTAATCCGGCAGCACGTACCATGCTGCCGGATTTTTTTATGTCTGCTTACCAGCCATTTCAAAGCGAAACAGTGATTATGATTAAAGTCTTGGAGTTGCCAGCAGGTCAGGACCTGTCGGAGTTAAGCCGTGAACTCTGGGTGCGAAAGATTGGGCACCAGATTCGACAGAATCAACAGGCTCAGGAGGTCTTTCTGGCTAACCCTGAGCATTATCCGCAGCTGATGCAGTTGGTTGATGATTGGCATAAGGGACAGCTGGCTTACACCGTTGAGCCGGAAAAAACGAACCCCCATGACCTGAATAAGCTTATAAAGATGGCTGTTGATTGGCCTCTGACAGCCTTGATCCTGCTGATGAGTTGTCTGGTAACGATGATGATCAGTATTGAGTCCCAGCCGGTATGGCTGGCCGGTCTAAGTATTGTTCCCTTTAAGCAGGTCTTTGGTGGCTTGTCTTATCAACCCTTGCTGCCGACCCTGAGTGATGGTGATCTCTGGCGTTTGATCACACCGGCTTTTTTGCATTTCGGTGTGATGCATCTGATCTTTAACAGTCTATGGGTCTGGGAACTGGGGCGTATGATTGAGCGTCAGCAGTCTACACTTCGCCTGCTGATACTTTTCCTCGTCAGTGGTATCAGTGCTAACCTCGCGCAGTACCTGATGGGGGATATTCTCTTTGGTGGACTGTCTGGTGTGGTTTATGGACTGTTAGGCTATTGCTGGTTCTGGGATCGTTTTGCCCGGCAGCCCGTCTTTTACATCCGTAAGCCGGTTTTTGTCATTTTATTGGTTTGGTTAGTGTTCTGTATGGTGGGGGGCGCCTCAATGCTGGGACTGGGCGATGTCGCTAATGCCGCTCATGTCGCAGGATTGGTGACCGGTAGTCTCTGGGCATTGATCAGCGTGACACTTTCCGGCCAATCCCGGCTTAATCACCGCTGAAATTCAGGATCAGAGCCTGCTTTTGTTCCGGTCACATTCTTTTTAGGCTCTGACCCCTGATAGATTGCGTATTTTCATAATGACTTTTATCTGCCATATCCCTTTGTGTGCATAAGATGCGATATAATCCCTTGTGTTGAAGTCAGGTATTCTAATTCAGACAATACCTGCTGCTATTTGATGATGGAGTTTCCCCATGACCCTGCAAGATATGATCAAGAACATGACCCCAGAAATATACGCCAGTTTGCGCCAGGCGATAGAACTGCGTAAATGGCCCAATGGTGTTCGCCTGACAGAAGAGCAGGTTGAACTCTGTATGGAAGCGGTCATTCTGTTTGAGTTTCAGCACGATATGCCGGCTCAGGACCGTGTGGGCTTTATGGAAGACCAGTGTGAGAGTGACAAAGAGCACACCGATATTATCAAGATTATGCACTGATCACGGATCTGAGTTCAGGAGTAACTATGACCCTCATTTCCGGTCAGCTACACAAGATGTACACCCAGGATACCCAGCCGGTGAGTTATCAGCTGGAACTGGGTGATGAAAGAATTTCCCTGAATGCACTTCTGGGTAAAAAACTGAAGTTCAGCTTTCACGGGGCGATCAACTGTTGCCACTGTGGGCGGAAAACCAAGAAAAGTTATTCACAGGGCTTCTGCTACCCCTGTTTTAAAAAGCTTGCCCAGTGCGACACCTGCATCATGAGCCCTGAAAAGTGCCACTATGATGCCGGCACCTGTCGCGAGCCTGAGTGGGGTGAAAAATTCTGCTTTCAGGATCATATCGTCTACCTGGCGAACTCATCGGGTCTGAAAGTGGGCATTACCCGGGAGACTCAGGTGCCAACCCGCTGGATGGATCAGGGGGCGATTAACGCCTTGCCAATCTTTCGGGTGAAAACCCGTAAGCAGTCAGGACTGGTAGAAGATGCCATTCGCCAGCACACTTCAGATCGAACTAACTGGCGCAATATGCTGAAGGGGATTGCCCCGGATATCGACCTGCTTGCTGAACGCGATCGTCTGTTGGAGCTGGCTAAGGATGATATCGCAGCACTTCAGGAAGAGCATGGGCTGGATGCTATCTACCCTCTGCATGATGCCCGCCCTTTTGTCTTCAGTTACCCCGTTGAAGCACATCCTGAAAAGGTGACAGCGCTGAATCTGGATAAAACACCGGAAGTGGAAGGCATACTGAAGGGGATCAAAGGTCAGTACCTGATTCTGGATACCGGAGTACTGAATATCCGTAAATTCAGTTCTTACCATGTTGATCTTGATGTTTCAGATACTGCTGAATAAGTCTGTTGTCTGAGTTTTATTCAGACGGGCTTCGTCCAATTGAGTGCAATCCATGAGTGATTTCTTTGATGCTTATGCCCTGACCGGCGGGCTGTTGATCGGCCTGAGTGCAACGCTATTGCTGTTACTGAATGGCCGTATCGCCGGTATTAGTGGTATCTGTGCCAATCTGCTGAGCTTCTCTTTCAGCGGCAAAAATATCCGGGGAGCGGTGTTTCTGCTGGCAATGATTGTCGCAGGTGGCATCACTTATCAGCTGATGGGGGATGCTGTGGCTGCGCCCCGTGAAAGCTTCCCAGTCTGGCTACTGGCACTGTCCGGGTTTCTGGTGGGGGTTGGCACCCGTCTGGCCAATGGTTGTACCAGTGGCCATGGTGTTTGTGGACTAGGTCGTCGTTCATGGCGCTCTCTGATGGCAACTCTTTGTTTTATGACAACCGGTATTCTGACCGTTCTGGTTCTGAGAATCGCTGGGGTGCTGGTATGAATCTGAAAGCCTTATTCGCCTCTCTGCTTTGCGGTGCTCTGTTTGGCTCAGGTCTTGTGGTTTCCGGTATGACTGACCCCCTGAAAGTGCAGGGTTTTCTGGATATTACCGGTAACTGGCAGCCGGCACTGATGTGGGTCATGGGTGGCGCGGTCATGGTAACTGCGATCTGTTTTCCATGGGTACTGAAACGCCAGCAGCCCGTATTGACTTATCGTTTCCACCTGTCGGGAGTTGCTCCCGTGGATCGCCGTTTACTGATCGGTTCCGGCCTGTTTGGTATCGGCTGGGGACTCTCTGGTTATTGTCCGGGGCCTGCTCTGGTCACGGCTGCGACTAACACTGCTGAAGCGATGATCTTTATTCCTGCGATGTTGGCTGGTTTCTGGGTAGCTGGTAAATTTTGTGGTGAATGCCAGCCGAAGGTCACCGGCACGGATTAGTTAGTAATCTCAGCAGTATTATGAGTGAGGTTACCGATAAGCCCCTGCAGATTGAAGTCGCCCCCCAATTGTTGAGTGTCCAACCTTGGGGGAGCTGGTTCCGGTGTTTTTGGGCTTAGCTTACAGCTGTCGACTCTGCGTATTGTTGGTAAAGCTGAATAAAGTCTGTCATCGGCAGCGGTTGACTGTAGAGGTAGCCTTGAGCCATTTCACATTGACTACGGATCAGTAGTTCAGCCTGATACTCGGTCTCAACACCCTCTGCGATCACCTCCAGATTCAGGCTGTTCGCCAGACCGATAACCGATGAGATCAGCGCATGGTCATTCTGATCTTCGGCACTGTCCGGCATGAAGCTTCGGTCGATTTTAAGGCGGTCTACCGGTAGATTCTGCAGACGACCCAAAGAGGAATAGCCTGTGCCAAAATCATCAATCGCGATCTGAATGCCGATTTCCTGAAGTTGTTGCAACGCCTGAATGACCTGATCGTTCTCTTTCATCAGAGCCGTTTCGGTTATCTCAAGTTCCAGTGCTGCCGCTGGCATACCGGTACGTTGCAGAATATCCAACAGGTCTTCATAGAAGTCGCTGCGAAGTAGCTGCACCATAGAGACATTGACACAGACCCTTTCCAGATCCATATCCAGCGATTGCCAGGTCAGGAAATCAAGGCAGGATTGTTCCAGTACCCTAAGCCCCAGAGGAATGATGAGACCTGTGGCTTCCGCGGCAGGAATAAAGAGATCCGGGACAATGCGTTTATCACCTTGTTGCCAGCGAACCAGGGCTTCAGCGCTGCAGATCTGACCGGTTTTAAGGTCGATCTGAGGCTGATAAAAAACCACAAACTCTTCCGGTGACTCATTGAGCGCCCGTCGCAGTTCCAGCTCTATTTCCATTTTCTGAATCGCATTGCTGGTCAGCTGTGAGGTATAGAACTGGAAGTTGTTTTTACCGATATCTTTTGCACGGTAGAGCGCGGTGTCGGCATTACGCAGCAGAGTTGTACCTGTGGAGCCATCATCAGGATAGCAGCAGAGACCGATACTACAGGTAATAAACAGCTTGTGACCTTCCAGTTCGAATGGGTTTTCAAAGGCCCCTAAAAGCCCGGATGCGAAAGAGGTGCTGCATCGTGAATCGCCAAGGTTCCGGCCAAGAATAATAAACTCATCTCCCCCCTGACGGGCAATCACATCCGACTCGGATACAATTTCTGTTAGTCGCTGGGCAACGGCCTGTACCAGCTGATCACCTACCTGATGACCAAAGCTGTCATTAACCGCCTGAAAGTTATCCAGATCCAGATAAGCAATACAGAAGTGTTCTTTGTTTTTCTCCGCATTAGGTATCAGCGTGTTAATACGATCCCGAAGCTGGGGGAGGTTAGGCAGCTGTGTCAGATCATCCAGCCCGGTATCTTTCAGGCTATTGATTTCATACATCATGGAAATGTACTTCTGCACATTGCCGCTGGCATCCTTCATCGCCATGATTTTTTGCCAAATATGCTGATCTTCCCCTTTCTTGTTACGGTTGATCACTTCACCCTGCCACTGGCCCCGGCTGATTAACTGATTCCATAGCGCCTGATAGAAACTGCTGTCGTGTTTACCCGACTGGAAAATTTCCGGAGTTTTACCCTTAACATCCTCCAGTTCGTAACCGGTAATTTTGGTGAAGGCAGGATTGATATTCAGGATCCGGCTATGCACATCGGTAATCAGATAAGCTTCATCTGACATCTCAAACACCAGTGCAGCCTGATCCATCTCTTCCTGATGTTGCTGCTGTTTACTGACATCGCTGACGGCAACGGTAATGCTGTCCACCTGGCGTTGATCATCCAGTGTTACAGACCACTGAAAATAAGCCGTGAAAGTAAACCCCTGTTTGTGGCGTTGTGGCAAACGGAGTTCACCCTCCAGGTCATTTTCACCGGCCAGAGCGGTAATACTACTGGTCAGATGGCGGGCATCCTTGGGGCTCAGGCAGAGATGCTCAATATGATCCGGTAAGCGTTCTTTGAAACCGTAAATTTTTCTGGCGGCCTGATTGGCAAAAATAATCTCACCACTTGGCGCATACTGGATGATCCCGTGACTGACGCTTTGCAGAACCTGCTGCAAAAAAGAGGAGTGGCGATCCAGTTTATTCTGTATCGAATTTTTTTGTCTAAGGCCAAGACTGGTCAGGCTGAAAATCAGAAGGCCGGACAGCAGGACAAAAGCCCAGCCTTTGTAGGTCTGAATTTCAGACAGCAGGACGGGATCCAGTATCATGCTTTCCAGAACGCGGTCCGAAAAGTAGATCCAGAGCAGGGAAAAAACAACGTAAACCGAAGCGATCTTTAAGGGGATGGCCAGCTTTACTTGTTCGGCTTTTAACTGCGTATGGTCCATGAGAAAGAGGTTCGCCCGTTTATGGTATTCAGAGGTATTTTAGGGTTGTGAAATCTTTGTAGCCGGAGTTCAGCGCTTCTAATCCCTTTTTCAGGGGTATCTGAACATTGACGTTTAACAGTGTAGCGCTTCTGTTTAAATTTCGTCTGCAGATTCCTTCGCAGAAGAATCCGCAGCATGTTTTAATCCCTTATACAAACAAGCTTTTCTACAGGAAGCGTACTCTAACTTGATTGGATATTTTAGTCTAAAGTAAAGCGGTTCTTGTCTCTGTAAAACCTGAAATTTTTTAACCCTTTTTGCCCTGATGCAAGCTTTACAACAAACAGGGCGATGTTGTGATCCCAATGGGTATGTTATGAATTCTGACAACAACGACGTTATTTATCTGAAAGATTATCTTTCTCCGGCTTTTCTGGTGCAGTCGGTGGATCTGGAGTTTGACCTTTATCCCCACGAGACCCGTGTGCGTAGTACCATCCGTTTTAGCCGCAACACCGAGCGTGATGCCGGTCTGCCACTGGAGCTGCACGGCAGCGAACTCAAGCTGATTTCAGTCGCCATCGATGGCGCTGCTCTGAGTGCGGATCAGTATCAGGTCACCGGTGAGCAGCTGATGATTGCCGATGTGCCGGATCAGTTTGTGCTGGAAACTGAAGTTGAGATCGATCCGGCCAACAACACCTCGCTGGAAGGCCTGTACCGTTCCAACACTATGTTCTGTACCCAGTGTGAGGCAGAAGGATTTCGTAAGATCACCTACTACCCGGATCGCCCGGACGTAATGGCCGCTTTCACCACTAAAGTGATCGCCGATAAAACCGAATATCCGGTACTGCTCTCCAACGGTAACCCGATCGACAAGGGTGATCTGGACAACAACCGTCACTTTGTCACCTGGCAGGACCCTTTCGACAAACCCGCTTACCTGTTTGCCCTGGTAGCCGGTGATCTGCAGGTGGTGAAAGACACCTTCACCACCATGAGCGGCCGTAGCGTCGCGCTGGAGATCTGGGTCGAGCCGGAGAACATCACCAAGTGTGATCACGCCATGGCCTCTCTGAAAGCCTCTATGAAGTGGGATGAAGAGGTCTACGGCCGCGAATACGATCTGGATATCTATATGATCGTGGCGGTCAACGACTTCAACATGGGGGCGATGGAGAACAAAGGCCTTAACATCTTTAACTCCTCCTGCGTGCTGGCGCGTCCGGATACCGCAACTGATGGTGCCTTCCAGCGTATCGAAGGCGTGGTAGCGCACGAGTATTTCCACAACTGGTCCGGCAACCGTGTGACCTGCCGTGACTGGTTCCAGCTTTCTCTGAAAGAAGGCTTTACCGTTTACCGGGATCAGTGTTTCTCGGCGGATATGAATGATGCCGCCGTTAAGCGTATCGAAGATGTGGCCATGCTGCGTACCGCTCAGTTTGCGGAAGACGCAGGCCCGACTGCGCATCCGGTGCGTCCGGATCACTTTATTGAGATCTCAAACTTCTACACTCTGACGATTTATGAGAAGGGTGCCGAGATTGTCCGTATGATCGCGAATCTCTTGGGGCCTGATCTGTTCCGCAAAGGTTCAGACCTCTATTTTGAGCGTCACGATGGTCAGGCCGTGACTGTCGAAGACTTTGTTGCCGCAATGGCCGATGCTTCCGGTATCGACTTTACCCAGTTTATGCGTTGGTACAGCCAGGCGGGTACGCCCGAGCTGACGGTACACAGTTCTTTTGATGCAAAAAATAAACAGTACCGTTTGACCATTCATCAGAGGACACCTTCGACACCGGATCAGTCAGAAAAACAACCGCTGCATATTCCCGTTAAGCTGGGACTGTTGAATACCGCGGGTGAAGACCTTCCGCTAAACCTGAGCGCTGGAGAAGCATCCGGAGAACAGGGCGATGCCGATCGCGTTCTGCACCTGCGGGAGCCTGAGCAGACCTTTATCTTTGAAGGTGTTGAAGACGCTCCGGTACCCTCTTTGCTGCGGGGGTTCTCTGCACCGGTAAAACTGAATTATGACTATTCCCGGGACCAGCTACTGCACCTGATGCGTCACGACTCTGATGGCTTTAACCGTTGGGATGCCGGTCAGCGTTTGGCGATATCTGCCCTGAAGGCGATGATCGCAGACTACGAGTCCGGGCAGATGCCGGAACTTGATCCGGCCCTGATCGACGCCTATAAAGGGCTGTTTGCCGCAGGCCTTGAGCCAGCCATTTTGGCGGAGATGCTGCTCCTTCCGGGAGAGGCTTATCTGGCCGAGCAGTTTGATGTCGTACCGGTAGATGCGATTCATGCTTGCCGCAATATTGCCCGCAAGACACTGGCGCAGGCATTAAGTGCTGAGCTGGAGCAAGCGGTTGTTGCAAACCTGCTGAGCGGTGAGTACCGCCCCGTGGCAGAAGATATCGCCAAGCGTCGTCTGAAAAACATTTGTCAGTCTTATCTGATGACATTGGAAACGGATGAGGCTGTAGAGCGCAGTTGGCAGCAGTTTACCCAAGCTGACAATATGACCGATCAGCACGCTGCATTGATGGCTCTGGTTCACTCCAGGCAGGATGAGAAAGCCAAAGCCGCTCTGGAGCTATTTGAGCAACAGTGGAGCGATGATGCGCTGGTAATGGATCAGTGGTTCCAGGTCCAGGCTAGCCGTCCGCATCCTGATGCGCTGGCACGGGTTAAAGCACTGATGGAGCATCCCGCCTTCAGTCTGAAGAACCCCAATAAGGTGCGTTCATTAATCAGTGTTTACTGCAACCAGAACCGCGTTAACTTCCACAGCATCGATGGCCTGAGTTATCAGTTCCTGGCGGATGTGGTACTGGAGTTGGATGCGATGAACCCGCAGATCGCTTCCCGACTGATTACGCCGCTCACCCGTTGGCAGAAGATGGATAGCAAACGACAGCAACTGATGCAGGTTGAGCTAAAGCGTATTGCCGATGCGGAGTTATCGAAAGATCTCTTTGAAGTGGTACAGAAAGCGTTGCCGTAACGGCATCATTTCTGAAGCTATAAAAAAACCCAAGCCTTGGCTTGGGTTTTTTGTTTCATTTCTCACGGATAAAGTATCGGAGAATGAATTACCAGCGCTGGACTGCTGATTAGTGCTCGTGACCACCAGCACCGTGAACGTGACCATGCTCCAGCTCTTCAGCAGATGCATCACGAACTTCAACCACTTCAACATCAAAGTTCAGCGTTACGCCCGCCAGAGGGTGGTTCGCATCGATGGTTACTTTGTCGTCTTCAACCTTAGTCACGGTAACCGCGATTGGCTGACCGGTATTGGATTCGGCATGGAACTCCATACCAACCTGTACTTCATCAACACCCTGGAACATTTCAGAAGGAACTTCCTGAACCAGCTCAGCAATGTGCTCACCGTAGCCGTCTGCTGGGGCAACAGTCACGTTCAGCTTGTCACCAACTGCTTTACCGACCAGAGCGTCTTCCAGACCTGGAATAATATTAGCGGCACCGTGCAGGTATGCCAGCGGCTCTGCGCCTGCAGAAGAGTCGATAGTATCGCCAGCTTCATTAGTCAGAGTATAGTGAATGGATACAACTGCGTTGTCCTGAATTTGCATGGGGTGCCCCTTTGCTTTAACTGTATTTAGCGTTTAACGTGCAGGATAACATGCCCCGTAGGCGTATATGCAACCCGGTTAGGGATTTTCCGGGTTAAAAGGTGTCATTGGTACTTTGTTTTTATCGTTTTTTTCTGGCGATTATTTATCAACAAATGTAAGATTTTGTCAGAAACGTAATATTTTGTAATAAAGTGTTTCTTAGTTGATGGCTGTCAAAAAAATACAGCTACAAATGAACAGAAGAGATCTGCAACAAGAGAACCTTCATAAAAGGTCGGCAGATAACAATAAGACAACAACCTTTAAATTGAGCAACAGGATGCTGCGCCATGAAACAGAACTTACCTGTCACCCAGGTCGAGAAGAGTTTTCCCGATGATCTGCCACTGGTATCAACAACGGATTTGAAAGGACAGATCACCTTTGTCAACGATGCCTTTGTAGATATCTCTGGATTTACCCGGGATGAGTTGATGGGACGACCACACAATATGGTCCGTCACCCCGATGTTCCGCCAGCTGTATTTGCCGATATGTGGGCCACCCTACAGAAAAACAAACCCTGGATGGGAGTTGTTAAAAACCGCTGTAAAAATGGTGATCATTATTGGGTTAACGCCTTTGTCACGCCTATTTTTGATAACGGACAAGTGATCGGTTATCAGTCTGTTCGTTCCAAACCAAGACAAAATCTGGTCAAGCGCACTGAGACTATTTATGAACGGGTCGCCAAAGGCCGCCGCCGTTACAGTCTTTACGATCTGGATCTCAGTTCCAGTGTACCTGTCTTACTCTTTGCTTCTGCTTTGATTCCAAGTGGTTTGAGCTGGGCCTTTGATTTTTCGGCGCCGGTCACCCTCGGAGTTTCGGCTGGGGTTGGTGCAGTCGGTTTGTTACTGCTGCGTACCCTGATGGCGCCATTGAAAAAGGCTACAGAGCGCGCTAAGCGTTACATCGACAGTGATCTGTTAAAAGAGATGTACGCCAATTCTACCGATGAAGCCGGCCAGATGTATCTGGCTGCAATCATGCGTGAAGCCAACGTGAGTGCGATGACAACCCGTATTACTCACTCCGCTAAAGAGCTCTACGCACTGGGTGATGAGACCACGCATATTGCCGATCACGCTGCTGAGGCGATCAACCGTCAGGCTGCCGAAGTCGAGCAGATCGCCACCGTGATCAGTCAGCTTTCCGGTGCGATTGATGAAGTGGCCCAAAATGCTAACTCCGCTTCAGATGCAACGCATCAGGCTAATGAATTAGCTCATCAGGGTCGAAGTGTGGTGAATGATACCGCGCAATCGATCAATATTCTGGCTTCGGCAATTCAGCAAGCGGCTGTTCAGGTGGAAAGCCTGCATCAGGCGACAGATGATATTTCTAAAGCGATTTCGGTGATCACTGAAATCGCCGATCAGACCAATCTTTTAGCACTGAATGCGGCCATTGAAGCGGCTCGTGCCGGTGAACAGGGGCGGGGTTTTGCCGTGGTTGCTGATGAAGTTCGTGCGTTGGCACAACGGACTCAGGATTCTACCGGTGAGATTTACGGCACCCTAGAGCGTCTGAAGAAAGAAACCGAGGAAGTCGTCCGGGTGATGAAGTCCAGTCAGGAAAGCGCCACAGGCTGTGTCGATCAGGCTCAGGTTGCTGGTGAGACGCTGGATGCCATCAGCCAGACCATGCAGTCCATCACGGATATGAGCCAGATGATTGCAGCGGCAGCCACTCAGCAAAGTGCTGCCTCGGAAGAGATTCGCAACAATCTGGATTCAGTGAATGAAGCCGCAGCAGAAGCAACGGAATCTTCAATCCGCACCAAAGAAGCCTCCAATAATCTGATCAGTAGTGTTCGACAGATTATGCAGAGTATTGCCCGTTAATCTTGTTCTGAGTGGGACAAGACAAAAAAACGCCGGATTTTAGATCCGGCGTTTTTTTGAGTCTGTTCAATTCAATATGTCTGACGGCTGATTCAGTAATCACCGTGCTTGGGCGGATTTGGGTTGTCCCAGCGATCTTTACGAACGTGATCCGCTTTAATACGGATCGCTTTTGGCTTATGGGCTATCTGTTGCAGGCTCATCCATAGGCCGGTGCCGATTACCGCTGTTAAAATCAAAGAAACCATCATTTCTAAGGCCATAGGAAACTCTCCTGTACAACGAGCTGGTCGGATTTTAAAGGAGTCAGACCTTTAATTCTTCACAAACCCTTACAGCGTGATTGTGTGTTACCTGTTGTCTTAAACAGACCTGAAAACAGGTAAATAAATAATGTGTACATCCTGAGACTAACCTATAGAAAAAAAGTTGCCAACTAAATGCCATTTTTTTCAATCATCAGATGATGGGATTAGGCGGAGGAGAAAACAAAAAAACGCCCCTCCTGATAGCGGTAGGGGCGCAGAATGTTTTTGATTGGTAGAGCGTGTTTCGATTGGTTGAGTCGCGATCAGAATCTGACGTTAGCAGAGATCCAAACGTTACGGGATTTATCTTTGTTGTTGTAATCGTCGAAGTAAGTGACTTCGTCATCACTGTAGACACCATCGTTGTTGGCATCATCGAAAGAGGCGGTATGGCTGCTAAAGTCCTGATCCAGCAGGTTGTTGATGCGTCCTGTCAGCGTCATGTTATCCAGCGCCTGCCAGGCGGCACCCAGGTGCAGTACTTCGTAATCTTTGTAGTAAACACTACCGTCTTTGCCCTCGTTCAGCCCATTACGACCAAAACCACGGAAGCGTTTACTGCGGGATTCTAACGTCAGGAAGAGATTCAGGTCATCTCTTGCCATCCAGTCCAGAGTAGCGTTAGCCATATGCTTGGCCGTTCCGGTTAGTGGATAACCTTTCTGATCACCACTTTCCTGCTCGCTATCGGTATAGGTGTAGTTTGCACGAACAGACAGCGTAGGCAGAATCTCATAACTGCCGGCCAGCTCTAAACCCTGAATGGTGGCTTTATCGATATTGACCTTTTTGGTGCTTCTGCTGCCGTAAGAGGAAAACCCTGAATCAACATAGTCGCCTTCAATGCCGCAGTCCGCAGCAGAGTCACAAGCCTGTGAGCTGATCTTGTCTTTAAAGTCATTTTCAAACAGGGTCACATTAAAGCTGTGGCGTTTCACTGGGTGCTGCCAGTAAAGTGCGACTTCTGAACTGACACTGGTTTCTGCTTCAAGATCAGAGTTGCCATAGAAGGGCATTGTGCCCTGTCCGCCAAAGCCTGTGATACCGTCATACAGATCTGTGGTTTTTGGGGTCTTATAACCGGTACTGACACCCCCCTTAACCGTCCAGCTGTCATCCAATGCGTAAACGCTATACAGACGAGGGCTGATCTGGCTACCAAAGGTATCGTGGTGGTCGTAACGGGCCCCGGCTGTCAGGGTAAGACGATCGGTAGCGTACCAGTTGTCTTCACCAAAGACCGATAGGGTGGTGAAGTCCTGAATAGCCCCGCTGCTGCCATCTTCCATGCCGAACACGCCATCTTTCAACTCGCCCTGCGTAATTTCAGCGCCGACAACAGCAAAGTGGTCTTTGTGGAAGGGAAGTTCCAGTTTACTGTTCAGACTGGTTTCTGCGCTCTCCAGAGTTCGCTTTGGACGTGGCAGAAAGGCTTCTGTGACCTTGTCTTTACACTGTGCTTCGGTCAGGCCACCGCATGAGCTGGTTTTCATATCATCCAGCTTGGTACGTTCTGCAGCACTGAGAGGCAGCGTTCGCCCATTGTTATTGGTTTTAACATGGTTCAGCGTGACGGTACTGCGACCAAAACTCCACTGACCTTCATGACTGATTGCCAATTGGTCGCGGGTAAACTCCTGGTCCTCTCCATAGCCAGAGCGGCTTCGATTCCACAGATCTTCAATGTTGTCAGTGGTGCCTACCTGACTGTCATCGTTGTTGTAAACCTGCTCTGATGTATCGTAATCGAAAGTAATCGTCTGCTTGTCTGATGGCGTAAAAATCAGGCTCATACCCAGGGATTTGTTAGTGTTATCAACGGTTTTACCGCCACTACCAAAACCTAACTCCCGATTGTGTGATGTTCCATTGGGGTCGGTAACATCAGAGTATTCGGGGTTTGAAGCTTCTTTATCATAAAGGCTGCCACGCAGCCCAAGCATCAGTTTACCGGGTAATACAGGCCCCATCGCGGAAAAGTCGAGTGTCGTGTCATCACCGTAGTCGTCATCGGTTTGTATGGTACGACTGGTCGTTATCGAGCCTGCCCACTGGTCTGCATTACGTTTGGTGATGACGTTGATCACACCACCCATCGCATCGGCACCATAGAGGGTCGATGCCGGACCGCGAATGACTTCGATACGCTCAATCGCATCCAGCGGTGGAATATGATTAAACTGGTTGCCACCAAAGTTATTTGGGTAGATGTCACCATGGTTATTCTGACGGCGGCCATTAATCAGTACTAAGGTGTAATCAGATCCCATGCCTCGCATAGAGATGCTGCCTTGGCCGGTTTTGTCGCGGGTTTCACCCACATCGACCCCCTCCAGATCTTTCACCGCATCCAGCAGTGTCGTATAGGGGCGAGAACGTAACTGCTCTTCAGTAATCACTGAGATACTGGCAGGTGCATCGGTTAGTTTTTGCTCGAAACCTGCAGCAGTCACTACCACAGAGTCCATGTTCACCTGATCATTAGCCGATGCTCTGTCATCAGCATGAACAACAGCTGCAACAGCAGCACTCAGCCCCAGTAGTACAGGACGGAAAACAGTTTTCATTCGTTAGCCCCTTTTGGTTTCGTATTGATCCGATCGTGGCCGGATTGACGGAATAGGTCGGTTTAATTCGGTGTGGAGCAGGAGCTTACGTTTCAACCAAATAAAAATCATTATCATTTACATTCTTTACTTAGACTGAATCGAAAGAGTATTCAAGCGGGTTAACCTTTCTTAATCTTTACTGCTATCCATGGGGGGTAAGGCTTTTACAGCGCAGGATTGACGCTGACGGTGTTGTAAAGATGCGTAAAAAGTCTCTGGTCAGACGATTGAATTGGCAGCATTCAGAGGGGACAATAGCCGTTAGCTTCAGGGCTTAATTGTCCTGAAAGATATCATGTGGACTAAACCATAAAGTGAAAAACTGGATTGCTAAAAATCAAAGGGTTACAGCATTTTTTAAACCAAAAGTTGAAATACGATTTAACCCATAAGTTGAGAAATTTTTTCTAGTTTTTAAGGTATGCGAAAAACAGAAACTTCAAAGAGAAACCTCAGTAAGGGACTGGTAAAATCTTTGAGCAAGGTGTAACCCATCCCAAGCCCTTAAGAATACAGCCCTTCTTGTATGCCATGAGGCTTACAAGCAGGTTTCACAACCCTTTGTCTAATCAATCGTAATAAGCCCAGCAGCGCTAGTCTCTTCAGTAAGCCAGTTGGTAACTGGTATCGATAAGTATTAGTGCTTCAGATATTGTTCGATCTCATTTGCCAATTCAGCGTATGCATTGTTCAGGGAATCAATTCGCTGTTGCAGACTATTCAGGAACTGAACGGGATCATTTTCATGGGCGAGGAGATCTGACTCTAGTTCGCAGGCAATATGGTTCACGGATGATCCGTTAATGTTGGCCGCAGCACCTTTGATCGTATGAACAGCCCTTATAGCCTCAGAAATCTGATCAGGTGTAGGTGCACCCTGGCCAGTTAATTGAGAGAGATTACCCATAATTTCGGGGGTATCCTGCAGGAAGGCATCCAATACTTCTGCTGCGATTGCTGAATCCTGATTCAGTCGCTCTAATAGCTGCTGATAGTCCAGAATAGCGCGGTCATTAGCCAACCCCTCTGTTGAAGACCGATTCGTATTTTGATGGTCTTCCGGTGTATCCGCTTCAGGTTCAGACAGCTGCTGATCCGCTTGGGTTAAAGGTTGCGGAACTGGCTGCCCTAAAAACTGAATCAGGGTATTCAATAACTGATCCTGATAGAGTGGTTTACTCAGATAAGCATCCATTCCCGCATCATAGCAGTGTTGATCATC
This sequence comes from Oceanospirillum sp., assembly GCF_982874595.1. Lineage (NCBI taxonomy): Bacteria > Pseudomonadati > Pseudomonadota > Gammaproteobacteria > Oceanospirillales > Oceanospirillaceae > Oceanospirillum > Oceanospirillum sp. Next base: position 32,675 of record NZ_CEYNZH010000006.1, read on the forward strand.
GCCTATCATGGCATTTGCCGTTAGGGCAACCACAGGTACGCTATTCGATGTTGCCCAATCATGGCTGGCACGTAGTTGCTCAGTTGCTTTATAACCATCCATAACCGGCATCTGGCAGTCCATCAGAATCAGGTCATAGCGTTTTTCCGCCATTGCTTCCGTTGCAATCAGTCCGTTAGAAGCTATATCACAGCTTAAGCCCAGCTTTTCGACCATTGATCGGGTAATCAGTTGGTTGGTGATGTTATCTTCGGCGATCAGAATTTTCCCTTGTAGAACTTTACCCGCCAAAGGTGATTCCTCTTCCTGAGAGACATTACCTATCTGGCTGGAGTCTTGCGGATCACCTCCAAGAATAAGGGGCTGAATATGGTTATACAGGTCTGAATGAACCAGTGGCTTGTAGATAATTCCATCGACACAATTGGCCAATCTCTGATAAGTCTCAGCGGGCAGTGCCGGCGAAATAGCCAGTAATTTCATATCTGAGAATTGAGCAGCTAAGTGGATTTCTTCAAGCAACTTGCTTGCGTGGTCATTAACAGGGTCATATTCAAAGATAAATAACTGAATACTGCTATGAGTATTCAAACTTTCCTGAAGAACCTGATAGACCTCATCCGGTTCCGATACCACCTGATGAGGTAGGGACCAGGCTGAGAACAAACTTTGCAGCATATCCCGAATAGCTGGGTTATAGGACCAAGCCAGCAATCGGGATGTTTCAAAATGGGGATGCACTTTAGTTATCGGTGCTTGTATCTCTGTTTCAAGCGGAAGGGTAAAGTAAAAGCAGCTGCCTTTTCCCGCTTCACTGGACACTTCCAATGTTCCGCCCATTTTGCTGACCAATTCCTGGCTGATATAGAGTCCTAACCCTGAGCCACCATACTGGCGTGTGGTTGAGGTATCAGCCTGTTCAAAACGCTGAAACAGTTTTCCCAGCTGCTCTTCGGTCAGGCCAATACCTGTATCGATCACACTGAAGGTGACCATGCCCGGTGCCGACAGGACATCGACGTTCACAAGCACTTCGCCGTTTTGTGTGAATTTAATCGCGTTACCTACCAGATTGGTCAGTACCTGACGAATACGCAGTGAGTCGCCAGTGACATGTATTATCGGCAGATGGTGGCTGGGGCAGGCCAGTTGAACCCCTTTCTCATTGGCCTTACTGCCTAGGGTGCTGGTCAGGTCATCGAGCAGTTCATTCAGCACAAAGGTATGCGCTTCGATCTCAAGTTTACCGGCGTTAATCTTGGACAAGTCGAGGATGTCATTGATCAGTTCAAGCATCGCTTCGGCACTACGTAATGAGACACCTAGCAGATTAGCCTGAGAGGCATCCAGAGGCGTGTCCTTCAGCAGATTAAGTGTACCGATGACCCCGCTGATCGGAGTTCGGATTTCATGGCTCATATTGGCCAGAAACAGATCTTTGGCCTCATTGAGATGTTCGGCCTGCTCTTTATTCTTTTTCAGTATCTGTTCCAGTTCTTTCTGCTCGGTAATCTCCTGATGAGTTCCGTACATTTGCAGGGGTTGCCCGTCTGGCGTCCAGGAGAAAACCCTACCGCGATCTAACACCCAGACTTCATGGCCATCCCGGTGAATCATGCGACTTTCAAATTCGTAATAATCTGTTTCACCGTTGAAGTGAGCATTGAGTAGGCGTTCGCTTTCTTGTAGATCATCCGGGTGGGCAAATTTCATCCAGGTCTCAATGCTGACCGGCTGCAGTTCTTCCAGCTGATAACCCACGATCTCCGCCCAGCGTTCGTTGAATAGGGTTTCACCGGTCTGTACATTCCACTCCCAGGTCCCCAGATTGGTTCCGGCTAGGATTTTATCCATTCGCCAGTTTTGCGTTTCCAGTTGCTGCAAGCTATGCCGTTCTTCCGTGATATCCCGAAAAACTATAAGAGCGCGCTTCTGACTATTGACCTGAATGTGTTCAATACGAACACGGTAGTAGCGGGTGTCACCGGCCACATCGATTGAAAGTTCGACATCCTGATGCTCTGTGGGTAAGGGTTGCCCCTTCATCACATCACGGATATTGGTTTTGTTTTTGGGGTTTTCAGGTAGCAGGGGGCCGTATGCTTTGGTGTTGGCGTAGATAATATTTTGTTGGTCATCCAGCAGTAAAATGGGGTCAACCGCAGTATCCAGCAGAGTGATCAGCTCCTGATCCCGTCGGTATTTTTGTTGATTGTTACGGCGGTAGAGCGCCATAAGCGACATCATAATGATAAAGCTTCCCCCGCCGTTGAGAATACCATGGAGGCGACTCTGTTCTTTCAGGGCGGCGATAGTGTGGTCACTGGTTTTGGTGCGGATATACAAGGTGACAGGGCGGGTTTGTTTGGCTAACAGTGTCAGACGATTCCATTGAGACATCTGTTCATAATCAAATGGATTCAGTCCCTGTAGATTGATCATTTTGTGGTATTCGTCGGGTTGGCGCTGTCTCACTGTCAGCTGTTCCCGGCCGGTATCCCAGCCCCATTCCAGTGATGGATCAGCACTGTTCAAAACCCAGTAGCCTTCGGTATCGATGATCTCAATCTGGATATTTTCAGGCAGGCTTTGTTTGATGTTGCGCATTACCGGAGCCAAATTGTGATTGACCACAATCATGCCATTTTTGAGGTTCTCTCTTTCATTGGTTGAGAGCACACCCAGCCTCAGGGTGGGTTCGTAGGGAATAACCAGCTGTTTGTTTTCCCGGTTAAGATCGAGAGGCGAGTTATAAATGCTGTTGCTTTTCTGCAGTAAGATTTCAGTGAAGTAATAACGATGTTTTTTGTTCTGCAGAGCGTTACTCGTTGAGTGTTGCCATTGCTGATTAGCCCAGAGACGGTCGACTCTTGCTTTTTCATCGCCACTTAGATCGATCCAGCGAATCTGGTCCAGTGAGTTGGAATCCTGAATCGATTGGAGAAATATGGTTTCAAAGGCCCTGGCATCAAATGGGGTTTCAGGCTGTAGTAACCCTGTAGTGATCAGTTCCAGTTTAAGGCGCAGCAGGTGCTCAATCATCTGCTCGCCGCTTTCCTGTAGTTCTGAGGAGGTTTTATTGTGAGCTGCCAGGTGATTGCTTTCCTGCTCGCTACTCAGCTCTGAAAGGCGGTTGTCATAACTGGCGAAACCGATAAAAAGCGAGATCAGAGTGATGACGGCGACGCCGATTGCCAGATAAATACGCTGGAAGTTGGATGTTCTGGACGCCAAAGATCTTTGCATAGATATCGATCCGTGTAAGGGGGATTAATATGACGCATCTCTAAAACTGATATTTCAGGTCATGTTGTTCTGATATTAGATGATTTTCTTTTAAGAATCAGGGCAACTTTGGGGTGAGTTGGATCAGATTATGACGATTTTGAATCAAGCTGAAGCTGCAGCGACTGTGACGTGAGCCCTTTTAAATGTAGTGCGAAATTTGGCGTGATGAATGCTTCTTTAATGGATTTATGGAGGTACCAGAAGATGATGGTTGCTGAGAAAACAGTTCTATAGCTCAAGAAGAAGCACCTGGTTCGCTCTGAAGGACCGCGAAATTCCACAAGATATGTTTTTAGCGAAGCTCTGTTAGAACTATTGGTTGACCCTGCTAGAGCTCAGGATAAAAAAGACGATCCATCTGAAGCAACTACAGTCTGCGCGTCGTCACTTCAGCACGAGAAAGAGAGATTGTCTGCTGAGTTGAAATTAGCCATGGGTGAGGTTGAGGCTTTTCAGGATTATTTGGGAAAATTTCCAGAGGCTAAAAGGGTTATTTTGGATCTGCTGGGCCAATCCAGAGACTCCGCTGCGCTACTCTATGGCAAGCTGAATGCGATCCAGAAAATTATTGATGCGACTTCTACGGAGACAACCGCACTATGTTGAGAGGCTGGCAGCAACACTGCCTCGAACAGGCTATAGTTGCCTATCAAACTCAGCCTCATTTTTTAGTTTTGGCGTCCCCAGGAGCAGGTAAAACCAAGCTGGCAGCTCATGTTGCGAAACAGCTTATCACCAACGACCAGATAGATTATGTCGTTTGTTTTTCTCCGTCTCGGATTGTTGCTTCAGGCATTGAAGATGCCTTTAGGTCAGTTCTGGAGAGACCATTTCATGGGAGATTAGGCTCAGTAGGTGTCTCTAGGACCTATCACTCGTTGATCAGTGCCAACCAACTGATTAATGACCTTCGCAATAGCCGTGTGCTGGTCGTATTTGATGAAATTCACCACTGTGCAGGTGATAGTGTCTCTGAATCGAATAGCTGGGGATTGCACCTTCTGACCAGTATTCAGGAACTGGCAACTTACACGCTTTCTTTGACCGGTACACCATGGAGAACCGATACGCTCCCCCTCCCTTTTGCCCGTTATGCCGATCCAGAAGGAAACATCCTCTGTGACTTTTCCTATGGTTTGGCCGAAGCGATCAGAGATGGTGTGTGCAGAATGCCGCAGGTCACAGCAATTGATATTGAAGATATTACTGTTAAACGTCAGCAGGAGTTCACGACGTATCAGGATATAGCTGCATTGCTTGAGAGCGGTGAACTTGGATATCGGAACCTTATTAAGCATCCTGAAATCATTGAATATCTTCTTGGCAGGAGTGTTTCAAAGCTCTCTGAGCTCCGTAAAACATCCCCTCATGCCGGTGGGCTTATTGTGGCCTCTTCCTATGAGCATGCGATTCAAATTCAAGAGTTACTTGCGTCAGCATTCGGCAAAATGGCGACGGTAGTTTCCTGCTATCAGGACGATTCCACTGACCTGATTGATGACTTCAAAAACGGTGATGCAGAGTGGATTATCAGTATTGCGATGATCGCTGAAGGTACTGATATTCCGCGCTTGCAGGTTTGTTGCCATCTCACGGATGTAACCACAGAGCTCTATTTCCGACAGATCACTGGCAGGGTTATACGAACTACGCCAGATCAAGAGAATCAGGCTTACCTCTATATGCTTGCCGAACCAAGTTTGGTCGAGTATGCAGAGCGATTAAATGAAGATGTGCCAGGTTGTTATTTTTATGAGCTATCGAGTCGTGTTGATGAAGTTTATCTGACTAAGCATGTTGCGTCGGTATCGCATTCAGCTGCTTATCCTCAGCCTGCCGATTTGGGGGGGGAGCTCTGACGTTGGTGGGGCAGAACTGTATTTAAGTGTAAGGGAAGATGCTAGCACCAGAGCTATTGATCTTCAGCTCAAAGCATTCAAGGAAAGACTGCTAGAAAGTTTTGTTGTGAGCCGGGATAAGGAATTTTCTGTATGAATGTTAATTTCTACTCTCTCAATATGTGGTTAGAATGGTCAATTGAGACAATAGATTAGGCGCGTATTTTCATGAATGGACTAGAAAAATATTATCTGACAAATCTTTATACTCCAGATAACAATCGAATTTTGGCTGAAGTAAACGCAATTATTCAGCCTAGGTTTTTAGATGTTGTCGATGTGTTTTATTCGGAGCTTCTAGAAGATAAGTCAGCGCGCCAGTTCTTAGATAGTGATCAGGTCGAGACACGTTTGAAGGGAAGTTTAGAGCAGTGGCTTGAGGAAATTCTCTCTCCTAAAGAACGTCATGAGATGGAGCATTTAACTGAACGGCAGTTACAAATTGGTCAGGTGCATGCTCGTATCGATGTCCCTATGCCAATAGTCGATAATGCAATGCTGATGGTAAAGAACGGCTGCTTTGAACTTTTGGTTCAGTCTGATATGGATCGGGAGCATCTCGCAGAGGCTATACGCTTAGTTAACAGCATACTTGAAGCATGCCTTAGCATGATCAACCAAGCTTATATGCACGACATGGTTGAGAATGAGAGAAGCGCAATGTCTCTTAGACTTAACCTTTCGGGACAAGATATTGCGTTAGAAATTGAGAGAATTCGCTCGGATCTGTTTAGTTGGTTGAGTGACAGTATCCTTTCTGTGATGTCAGGAGGCATGCTTTCTTCTGATTCAATGGAGCGTTCAGAATTTGGTTTATGGGTTAACCATAAAATGGAGTTGTTAACTCCGAAGTCTGATATCTGTGAAAGAATCAAAAATAGAATGCGCCTACTTTCTTCTGAAATGCTCTCAATGAGTGATAACAAGACAAACGAGGGTGAGTATCGCAAAAGGGTGTCTAATGAGCTCAGTAGAGCAGCCAATGAAATAGGTTGGTTACTGTCCGAGCTGTCCAGCTCGTTGTTGAGCCATGCCTCCAAAGTGGACTCCCTAACTCAGCTCATTGAACGGAAGCACATGTCTCCTGTTCTTCAGAAAGAGACGCAAATGTCTTTGGCGACGGGAAAGCACTATGTATTAATCATGTGTGATATTGATCACTTTAAGAGAATTAATGATATTTATGGCCATGCGGCTGGGGATGCAGTTCTGAAGCAAGTAGCTCGTGTACTCAGAGAAACGATAAGAGTAAGTGATTACTGTTTTAGATATGGTGGTGAAGAGTTTCTAATTCTGATGCCTGAATCCTCTTCGCAAGATGCATACGATCTTGCAGATAAGATTAGACAGAAAGTTGAGTCACTAACAGTGGAGTTGGAAAGCCACCGATCAGTCAATGTGACCATGTCCTTTGGGGTAGCCGGATTTTGTGGTCACCCAGATTATGCGAGAAGCCTTAAAAATGCTGATATGGCCTTGTATGCAGCTAAACATCAAGGCAGAAACAGAGTGTGCCTAGCATAGTATCAAATACGTACCAAATCAGAGGTTTTATAACAGACTAAGCGGATCATTCGATCTGCTTGGATAGCTGTTTGTCGAAATACATTCTCTTATCGGATTCGGCTAATAATTCTTTGATAGATATTTTACTTCCGGCTGACCGAGTTGCTGAACCTATACTCAAAGACGGCCTTATTAAATGACTTTGGTAGCGTATAGGTTCCGATTGGCAGCGTAGCTTCAGTTTTTCGATCAAGGAGTCGACCTTATTTGGCTCTGCTATTCGGTCAAGTACGATCATAAACTCGTCTCCGCCCATCCTCGCTACGAAGTCTGAGGATCGGACGGAAGATCTCAAGAGTTGACTGACATGAATCAGAAAATGATCTCCAACCTCATGCCCGTAGGTATCATTGATAGCTTTAAAGTCATTTAGGTCAATGTTGAGAAGTGTAAATTCTGATTTCTTGTCGCCGGTCAGTCTTTGTCCCAGGTAATTCATAAAGAAACGTCTGTTCGGCAACTTGGTAAGCTCATCCTGAAGCGATGCGTCTCTTGTTAAACTCAATGCTCTGAGCAACAGCAAAGCCGATACAAAAAGCACTAAGGCTACAGATACCCCGACGACGAAGATAATCCTCCTTGACCACTCAATTGATGCGCTGTCATCAAAGTTGTACTGACCGGCAATTTCAAACTTTGAATTTGGCAAAAGTATTGGGAGGACTAAGTCAGGAGAAGTGAATAACTGTGCATTGCCAAAAAAGACCACAGGGTCTTTTAAGTGCTGATAATATCTGCGGATGGCCGTTGCCAAGCCATCTAATCGGTATATTCCGCTATCTTCCATGATGAGTTCATAGTCCAAGACAACGCTGACGGTCCCCCAATACTCGTTGTTTAAGGGGGCATCAAGAAAAATGGGGAAACGTGCAATAAGCGCTTGTCCACCCTGTACCAATTCGAGGGGGCCATCCAGATAAACTTCCTGAAGTTCTTTAGCTCGCATTGCTGAGGTGAATTGTTCTGGACGGTCTCTTAGATCAAATCCTAGGGCTTTCTCGTTCCCTTTTAGGGGGTAAACATGAGAAATAATATTATTCGGAGCAACCCCAACACTTCGGATGTACTTTGATTTATCGATGAGAGCCTTTGCAATGGTATCCCAATTTTCAAGAGCAAGCTTTGGGTTTAACATGATGATAGTTGCGAGGCTATCAGCGGTATATACGGTCTGAAATACGAAAGCTTCGAAATTAGCCCTGACTAAGGCGACACTTTTTTGAGACTCCGACTTAGTTTCTTCCATCTCCTGTTGTTGGTATAGATTGGAAAAGGTATGAATAAGGAAGGTTATCCCTACCCAGAAAAGCAACGACAGAATGGTAACGATTAGTAGATACTGTTTATTCTTATAAAGCATAGAGGTATCCGAGACTACAGGGTAGGATGTTAAAAATATTCGAGTCTATATCCCTATAAAATCTCAATATTCAATAACTCTGCGAGAGTAGTATATAACTCCTCTCGGCCGCACTTTTCGCCGCAGATCATAAAACTCTCACTTAAAGCTCTCAACGCTTCTTGTTGGGTGATGCTACCCGCCAAAATATGCCCCTTGAGAAAGTTATGATAAATGTGATTGATCTCATTGCAGGACAAATGGAACTCGCTGGATTTGACTGAACTTGGCTCATAACGCACTGATATGCAAGAAGATAGAGCCTTTTCTGAGATGTCCTGATTAGTCATGGTAATTGTTAGCCTTAGACAATTTAGTTGTAGTTATAGGCTATGTATGTGATTACTTACACTACAGAATGTAACAGTCATTACACATGGCAGATCATGACTCCTTGATTTTACGAAGTGTTGCTGCTAGCTGTTTCGGGAAGATTTTTTTCTCTTTTTGGGATACCTTCTCAATGACCTATTCTGCAGTAGTTGACTGACTTAAGATTTTTTTAGCAATGTCTGTGTCATGGGCTCTGTAAAAACATAAAAATCCGGTAAGTAATGGATTTGCGATGTTTTCGAGTGCTTCGGCTTGGAGTAACAGGTGATAGGCTGATTCAGTCTCATCTTGTGAGTAATTATGATAACGACATAAACTGTACATCACATCAAAGGCTTCCATTCTGCTACCTTTAATCCGTAGGTTATTTAGGTTTGGAGGGCGTACCTATTGAAATTAGCTTAGCTCTTTTTGCTAATTGTGCATATTAATTATTGGTTTCTGGCGCCACGGGGGGCAAATGGGTCGGACAAAACAATTAGAACGCTTCCATAGTTCGTTAATTCAAATTTGCGACGACTCTGCATATTTACGCGGCGGAGTACGACAGAAGGTCGAAATGCTACTTCGGTTAGCCAGTCTCCAGTTGAATGCTGCTCGTGTGAGTGCCTGGCGGTATAACCCTGAGCGGACAAAGATTGTTTGTTATTGCCTTTATGACTTCTGTTCAGAAAAGATTGATTCGGGCTTGGAGCTCGGCATAGAGGACTTCCCTCGATATTTCGAGGCAATGTCCTCAAACCGAGTCATTGTCGCCAATGATGCACGTCAGCATTACGCGACTTCAGAATTCACCGAAAAATATCTATCTCCGATGGGCATATATTCTATGGTGGATACGCCTATTTATTCTTCTGATGGGCAGCATGGAGTTTTGTGCGTTGAAGACTCTCAGCAGGATAGAGAGTGGAGTGTTGATGAGGTCTCTTTCATCATTGCTGTTGCCGATAAAATCTCCTTGGCGCTAGAGCATAGAGCTTGGCAAAAAGCTTCCGAGAAACTGAAACAGGCAAATAGTATTGACCCCCTAACTGGCTTAGAAAATCGAATCGCATTCCAGAATAGACTCGATGAAGCTTCTGCCATTGATATGTACCAACGCAAGGCTCTCTTTGTCTTTGGAGTGGATAGATTCAAGGATATAAACGATGCGATTGGCTATAACCAAGCGAATGAGGTTTTAAAAGAGTTCTCTAGTAGCCTTCGCTCCCTTCAAGACATTCAAACCTCATATCCTGCTCGAATTTCCGGGGATTTATTTGCTTTGTGGATTCCCTGTATCGATGGATCTATGGAGCAAATTATTGCAGAGGTGATGAACCTCGTTGGTCGGCAAGCCTTGGTACTTCCCAGTGGGAGAATTGAGTTTACAGTGTCTTTGGGAGCCGTTGAGACATCGGACTCTAGGACAAGTATTGATAGCTTGGTCCGAAAGGCAGAGATAGCTTTAGCAAGAGCCAAAATCAGTGGTGTTGGTTCCCATGCTATTTATGACGAACAATGGCTGAGTGAGCTTCGTTCACGCAAAGACTCCGAAAATGATTTATTGCATGCTCTGGCCGAAGAGCAATTAGTTCCTTTCTACCAACCCATTGTCGATAGTTCTACCGGCAAAGTTGCTGGCTTAGAAGCGCTAGTAAGGTGGAATCACCCTAATCGAGGAGTGCTTTCCCCTGCTTTTTTCCTCCCATTAGCAACTGAAATGAGAATCATGCCCTTGCTCGGGGAGTTGATGGTATCGCAAGTTCTTAAAGATATTGCTGAAAATGAACGTTTGAGACAGCTTTCGTGGATTTCTGTAAATCTTTCATCTGAGCAGCTTTATAGCAAAACAATTTTGAAGCTGATTGCTTCATTACTTACTAAGTATGAGATACCTGGTGAGTTACTTGAACTAGAAATCGTCGAAGAATTAATTAGCTATGATACGAAGCTGGTGGTGCAACAATTAAATGCAATTGCAGAACTGGGGGTTAGGTTCTCAATTGATGATTTTGGAACAGGCTACTCATCACTTGCGAGGTTGAAGCACCTCCCTGTGTCAAAAATTAAAATCGACCGCTCATTTGTTGATGGGTTGCCCAGCGATGAAAGTGATTGCTGTATTGCAAACTCTATTATTGGTATGGCTAAAGGGCTGGACTTGGCTATCGTCGCTGAAGGTGCTGAAAATAAGGAACAAGCAGATTGGCTCATACAAAATGAGTGCCACTACATCCAAGGATATTATTTTGCCAAACCAATGGCTCTTGATGAGCTTTTAGATTTTCTGTTGAATGAGTGATTAGCGTCTCAATAATAGACCTTAATAACTTAGCAACTTGATATCAGTAGCGCCTTAATTAGTGTAATTATTCGTAACATCCGGCATCATAAGAATATGGGATGCTTAGGGTACTCTCCCGACTATACGTGCAGTGTGCCGCCTTTTTTTCTCATGACTGCCTAACCTTAGCCGAAGAGCCTCAAGATTATGAAAACATGGTCGTTAAGAAACAAACTTCTGCTGTTCTCCTTGCTTTTATTAGTTGTTGCTCTGGGCGGTATGTCCTGGGTGGGCACCAATGCAATGAAACACACCTCTGAGGAGGTGATTAGCCAGATATCCGTCTCCAGTCGTGAGCGGGTTTTCGATATTCTGGAACAGGCCTCCTACCGCGTTGCCAGTGATGTTGGCAGCTATATGAACCGGGCGTTTGATACTCCGGTTAATATGAATCATGCGGTCACTTTTGGTATGCATGAACCCGAAAAGCGTCTGAGTCGTGACGAAGTACAGGCGCTGGTTCGTCAGGCTGTGGCGGCTAATCCTCTGGTCAGCTCCGGTTATATCCAGTTTGAGAAAAATGGTTATGGCGATAATGACGCCGCGATGATCGGATCGGGTGAGCACACCACATTTATAGGCACGTTAGAAACCTACTGGGTGCGCGAAAATGGCACTCTGAATCACTATCCTACCGAAGATCCAAATTCCAAATATTCTGAGACTCCTAATGATCTGGGAGATCGGGAATCTGAGTGGTATCTCTGCAGTTATGAGACAGGTAAAACCTGTATTGTTGAGCCTTATCTCTACGAGATTGAGCCCGGCAATGAAGTGCTGATGACCAGTCTGGTAACGCCGATCAAGAAAGATGGGCGCTTTGTGGGGGTTGCCGGTTCCGATATCAATCTTCCGGTACTGCAAAAGCGGATGAAAGAGATGTCTGCCAAGTTGTTTGAGGGTAAAGCTCAGCTTCATCTGATTACCGCTAAAGGCCGCATTGTGGCAAGTAGTCAGTATGCTCAGAAACTTTCCCGTCCGTTGAGCGAGGCAGATCAGGGTTTTGCTCAGGCACTGCAAGGTAAGAATGGTGAGATTTTTGAATTTAATCAGCTGCTCGTTGCTGAGCGTCCCATTCATATTGAAGCACCGGATACCTATTGGCGACTGGTGATGACTGTTCCTGAGTCGGTTGCTTTTGCCGGGGTTAATCAGTTGAAAGCGGATCTGCAGACGGATGTCCGTAATACCATGGGTACACAGTTTGTCTTTTCACTGGTGATTATCGGTGTTGCAGCTGCAGCCATTGTGATCTTTGTTGGCACCATTACCCGACCTCTGAACCAGATGCGTGAACGTGTGTTCAACCTGAGTAGTGCTGATGGTGATCTCACTCAGACCCTGAAGATTGAAAACCATCGCGAGCTGATTGAGATTAGTCAGGGCATTAACCAGTTTATCGCCAAGCTGAGGGAGATGATTTTGGCGCTGCAGGAGCAGAGTCTGCAGGTGCAGAAACAGACTAATCTGCTGAGCGAAGCCACTACCATCACTACAGAAACCATTGCCCGCCAGACCGCTGAGACTGACAGTGTGGCAACGGCGATGGAAGAGATGGCGTCCACTAGCGCCGAAGTAGCTCGTCTGGCTTCTACCAGTGCGGAAGGGACTCAGGTCTCTGAAAAGATTTTGCATAACACTCAGTCAAGCTTTGATCATAGTGTTGAACTGGTGCAAACCATTGCTCAGGCGATGGCGGAAAACAGCGAACGTATCGCGAGAGTTTCTGCCCGCAGTGAAGATATTAATCAGATTGTGAGTACTATTTCTGATATTGCTGAGCAGACTAATCTTTTGGCTTTGAATGCGGCCATTGAGGCAGCCCGTGCCGGTGAGCAGGGACGTGGCTTTGCCGTGGTTGCGGATGAGGTTCGAACGCTGGCGGCTAACACGCAAAAATCCACAGAAGAGATCAACGAGCTGGTTAAGCGTTTGCAGAGCAACGTTCGGGAAGCTGTTGAGCAGATTGAAGCTAACCGCAGCCGATCCGAAGAGACCACTCAGAGTATTTCAGACAGTGTCGAAAGCCTGAGAGAGTTGGCTGCTCAGGTTAACCTGATCGCCGATAACACAGTTCAGGTAGCATCGGCGGCTGAAGAGCAAAGTCAGGTCAATGCTGAGATCAGCCAAAGTATCGTTGGTATTGGTGATACCGCCAAAGAGCTGAATGATCAGGCCCATAGCATTGATGGTGTTCGTCAGGAACTGACTCTAGTAGTTGGGCTTTTAGATGATCAACTGAGTCGTCTCAAGGTTTAACCAAGACAAATGAAGACAGTGCCAGAGGAACTGATTATGAAATCAGAGGAACATTTATACCTCAGAATGGATGGTATTCAGGCGATTTTGGCATTGTCGAAATTTCATCAATGCATGGAAGTCACTAAGGGAATGGCAATCGACCAGTTAGCAAGTTTTATCGGTATGGGAAAGGCTAACTGTTTCGCAATGGGTTTGATTGCCTTCTACTTTGTTTTTAACAAAGAGCTAATAACAGCTTATCAGGAAAACCCAAGAGACAATGACCTAATCAGTATTTTCAATGCTGATGTGATAGATAAAGACGTGGCCATCGAAGCCACGAAGGAAATATTAGCCGATGGATATTTGATGAAATATCTTAAACTTGTTGAAGTTGATTAAAGCTTAGGACTTGCTGAGTAACTCGCTCAAAGAATAGTACTGTGATAGTTTTGCTGGTTCGATGTGTGCTGGGTACATTGAGTCGCCGCGTATATATCGAGAACTCATCTCTATTTCTCTAAAGTTAACCTTCTCTAATTCGCCTTGGAATGGTTGATAGTCAGAAGCCGGATAGAGGTTTCTATAAGCTTCGTCATATATTTTCAGGCTAATTGGTTCCTCTTGAGCCCAGCATAGTTGATATGCGTACTCAATTAGGTTCTTAATGTGCCTTTGTTCTCCACATGTTGCCGCAAAGATTCTCAGGTTTAATTCCCCTGAAAAGTCGCGGTGCTCAAAAGTAGAATTTTCTCGTAGCTTATACGTATTAGGTTTAGCATGAAAAGGTTACGTTATACCGATAGCTAGATTATGGCGATTTTGAAACAAGCTGATGTGGGAGCGTCTGTTCCTGAACTTTGATCAGACTTTTATAAATGGCATGTGAAATATGGTTCGTATTAGGTAAGAGTTGCCGTTTGAAGAAGTTGCGCGCTAAAAGCGCTGGATCGCCCAATAAGCCTTGTAAAAAAGTGATAAAGCTATTTCACTTCAAGGAGATGGCCCAGGAAACAATCCTATCGCAGGGAGTCAGCATCAGTATGGCCTTCCATGTCTTTGGGGATTTAGTGAAACCTGTTATCGCTATCAGTTAAGATACCATTTCTAGAATGAGAAGATTTCAAACGGGCTAATCCAATTGACAGAGTCTGAGTTATACTGGGGCTTTGGTCTATATTTCTACTATCATTCGCAATGAGAAGAGAGACTCTTCTCGGCTTTTGACTGTATTCACCAACTGCCTATGCGGCAGATCAACCTGTAACTAGATTTCAGCAAAACTGTACTCTATTACCAACTGCCTATGCGGCAGATCACTCTGAATACCATCCCTATTCATACGGGATAGTATTACCAACTGCCTATGCGGCAGATCACACGTTCTTCCCCATGCTCGTTAGGGACTAGCAATTACCAACTGCCTATGCGGCAGATCACGATCTTGACGGTAGTATCATGCACTACGGTTCATTACCAACTGCCTATGCGGCAGATCACAGGAGTGGTTACCGGTCAGAACGGTGTAAGGCATTACCAACTGCCTATGCGGCAGATCACTATGAGTACTCTAAAATTCTATCTTTAAACTCAAAGAGTTATGTTTAATCTAGTTGTTTTACCCAAAAAATCCAGCCTAATTGTAACTACTTGAAATCAATGGGTTTTCAGGCGTTTATGAAATCATTGGTAGCAGTACCAATTGCTCATTCTGAGATGATAGCCCATAACCGTTGAAGGTTTGTAGAGACAAGTTGCTAACGGCTTCTGCGACTCTTCCAACGAAAAGAGTAAATGCCTTGCCTGTACTTGTGCTTTCCATGGGAATACTGTGGAAGTGATCGATCTCTCTTCCCGGCTCTTGATTTCTGGGAATATAGACCTCTCCTCTGGCTTCTGCTCGTCTCTTTGCTCTTCTGATCCGGCGAGCTTTCGATGCCGGGGTCAGCTTGCCGGCTAGTTGGTTTCTTACGAATGCCACGCCCTGTTTATCGGTCAGTGATGCTTGTTCGATTTCAGTTATTTCAAAGAGATCGTTTTCAGTCATTGTCTGAAAGTAGCGCTCCTTTTTAAACCAGGTAAGCAGATCTTCGTTTTCTGACATAAAGGCGATGCATTTACCAACAGACTGATCACTCCAGTCCGGGAAATGAACGCCAATACTGTTAGCTTTGTTGCGATAGAGAAAATGATGCAGTGTCAGAATACAACGCCCGGCAAGCAGAAATTCATCCGTATCAGAGGAAATATATCGAATTACAAAGTAGTGCCACTTCACTTCGCTTTTCCTCCCTGGAACATGCCTCCTTTGGTTAAAACTGACGTTATATAGTGGATCGATGCGGGTATATCTTTCGGCGTTTTGGCGTTTTCCAGAACTGAGATATGTTCATCAATCCCCTGAAGTAAGGTGTAGAAATCGAGCTGTGTGGAAGGGTGGCGGTAAGCGATATTTCGATGGCTGTCAGAACCGTATTCGTTTACCCGAAGTGAGATCGTATTGGGATCATCGCTGTACCAGTTATCAACAAGCTGAATAGCGGCATTAACTTTGTCGGCTGTCATGCAGGCCGTCTGAACTCCCTGATGGTGAATTGTCGCCAATACCTTACTTGCATCTGAATCACTGGTGTCCGTAAAGCATTGGCTGGGGAATATCTCGGCACAAAATCCTGGTTTCAAACGCGCCGCTATTTCGGCACTCCAATAATATCTTGGAGAAGTTAAAGCTGTTTCAATCTCTGTAGCAAGTCCCTTTAATATCTTTGCAGTGTCTTTTTTCCATGCAATATCCGGGAATTGTAGATGTGCATTTGGCAGGGTATAGGTGTTGCCTTCTGAGGTCTCTACAGTGATCTCGAATGCAGCGGTCTCTCTGTTCCGCCAAAGCCATGCACCTGACAGAATATTCTTGGTGTAGCGTTCTGCCAGCTCGGAGTATCCCCCCGCTTGTTTATAGAGGCGGGTGAAAGTCATAAGATTGTTCCAGAACTCTTCATCTGAACAGGTATCCGGTTTCAGGCTATTGGCGACGATCCTTAAGGAAAACTGGCAAATCAGAGTTTTAGCTTCTGGTGGCAAATAGCAGGTATCAATGGTGTGTGGATTCCCCGACGACAGCTTTTGAGTTGTGGCATCGGCTTTGAGTGATACGCTGATCCCTGATTCAGCCGCTTTATCCTTTTTGATCTGATAAGCCTCGGAAAAACCGCTCTTACTTCCTCTGATTTTTGTACGTTCAATCGTGAGAGGGTGCTGTTTCTCTTCTGCGTCCTCATAGAAAAAGACGGCAGGGCCAGGGTGAAGAGATCGTTTATACGCGAGCTGATTCGGTAAATTCATCGATTTATCCCTTTCTTACCAAGTGAATGGATTCATCATTGTTAGTGGCTGGAGCCAGCCCCCAGAAAGCTTTATTGAGGAAGTAATCCGGTGACTTGGTCAGCCGAAACATGGTTTCCCTTCGGCAAATACCAATGGCAGGCTCTGCATAAAAGTGCAGGCCACATAAAGTGCCTTCTCTGATTTTGGGCTCTTCCAGCGCTTTGAAGCCTGTGAGTAGGGGCGCGCGTTTTTTATCCTCATGCAGTAAATCAAATAGTGAGTTTTGTTCGATCACCTCTGAGCTGTCCGGAATGAGCCAGACACCTCTTCTGAATTGCCTGACCAACTTCCGATACAGAAGGTCAAAATCATTGGTTAGGTGAACCCCATGATTATTTTCTGCCTCCTGCAGTATGAGGCTACCGCTCCACAGCCTGTCCGGTAGATGATTGCGTAAATCATCAACTGTTAGTTCGCTCAAACGGCCAGCGGGTTTACTGTATTCAATAACGACAGAGAACTGACCGGAGAAAGAAAATCTGGGTAACAGGCCGGATCGTTTAACGGTCTGACTGCCATTCTGGGGTGAGGGACGGGAAGGCTCTGCTAACAGCGTGGATCGGTTGGTCGTGAACTCGTGGCACATTAAAGCAACACGCCGTACAGAAACAGCAAAGCCACTTTCTTTAAGCTGCGTCTCAAGGTTTTTACAGAAGCCCCAGAGCCCGGTCATGGATGGCATGCCGGCACAGTATGGATTATTGAGTGCATTGCCATCAGCTACTGACAAATTGTGTAGTGCTACATATCCCAGTTCAGGCTGCTCATCGGGTGGTGAGGTCTGATTTTCGTGACTCAGAAGCTGTTTCAACCGTTGATCCAGTGTGGTGGCTAGGCTTGGATGGTAAGCAAAATCCTGAGTATAGGAATAAAGTTGAAGGCTTTGATGGAATACCTTGTTGAGGTGTTTTCTGAGGTCTTTTGATGATATTTCATCCCGAACAAAAGACTTTTCAATGGGGTTCAGGTTTTCGTAGGCTAGGTTCCCTGTTTCCAGAAAATATTGTCGAACATCCATCAAGGCGTTCAGCCAGCTTTCGAGAATGCTATCAAACTGCCTGAGTGCATCCCGTCGTGCGATTCTGGACTGTCTTAGAGATGCACAAATGCTTCTGTTGACCAGAGATCTGTAAACAGACTCAGGATGTTTACCTGTTAAAGAACCGCTTGTTAGCAGTGAGGTTTTCTCAGTGCTAGCCCTCGTTTGAAAATCTATCAGCCCCTTGGGTATAGGCTGGTAATGCAGGTAGCGGAGATTGCCACCCAAAGCGCCGCAGAGCTGACCGATAGCTGCAGGCCTTGGATAACTGATCTTGATAGAAGGAAGTTCTTTAGCCTTGGATTGAATTTGTAGTTGAAGTGCATGGTTGACCACGGGCGTGATCGCAATCAGGTGACTACCTCGCCACGGTAGCCGTAGCTGTGGTGAATAAATATCGACTGTATTGGGTGGTGTTGAGGTCTGGAGAATCTGCTTCAGTTGTTCCCGAAGTTGGAGCCACTGCTTTTTGAAAACTCCAAGCCTTGAAAAAGCGTTTCGCCATGCCGGTTGATCATCAAGTATAACGGCCAGCAGTGTGTGCCTATTGTTTTGCCATTGGAACGCTGAGTTTAAAAAACGGGCAAAGTTGTAATCGCTGCTGTTGCCTGACCAACCAAAAACAGGCAGTTGTTTCTGAGAATTGATAACCCGGATTCGGTTTTTAAAGTGGACTCGGGCATCAGGGAATTTCAGATTGTGGGTATGAAACTGTTGCGCACTTTGGAGCACTTTCTTCCAGAAAGCCTCAGTGGCGAGTGATGATTTTGCGCTGGCTCTGTCATCGAGAATTTCAGCTGCTCGGCTAGTCAGATTGGTCAGAATTATCACGCATTCCAGTTCGTAGCCATCGACTTCAATCGGCGGAGTGTACGGTTCAAAGTATCGCTTAACCGCCTGATTAAATTCAGCACTGGTTCCCTCACTTTTCTCCAACAAGTCTTTCAGCATACTTGAATCCTTATCTGGATGAGGTCGTGGCCATAAAGTGTGAACAGGACAGTGCTAATCCTGCGACATCCTGTAATCGAAATATTGGGCGGTAACTATTGAGAGAGTGTTTTGCAGATAGTCGGGTGGCAGGGCTCAGAGTTCCCGTTTCGTATAGGCGGTAAACATCATTGATCGAACACTGAAGCAGAAAAGCCGTCTCTGTAAGGCTCAGTAATGTGAGCCCCAAGTGGCTGGCAGAGATTCTTGACGTATCCAGCCCTTTGATAAGTATCTCCCTGATAACACCAGAGATAAGATCTTTGGGAAGGTTTGGAGTTTTGGTGATCTCATCAAGAAATCCTGCGGAGATCGTGCGAAAAGGCATGCTTGAAAAGGGCTTTGTAGCCAGGAATGATTGCTCCGAAATACACTTATCTAGCTGTGTGCTAAGAAAATGCATTCCCTCACGTAGCAAGGACTCCTGATCTCTTTCTGGGGCCAGTTTCTCGAAAAGAGCCAGAACCGCCAGCTTCTCGGAAAAACTGCAGTTGCCAAATGCAGAGAATGCTTTTGGATTTATTAGCCAATAGCTTTTTGGACCAGCAGGTTCCTGCTCACATTTTCTGAGATCAAATCCACAGAAGCAGTGTGTAATCAGCTCTGAGTCCATATAGTTCAGTGCTTCATTGCATCGTGGGCAGCATTCAACAAGCTTACAGTTGTGTTCTGTGCAGGCTGTTACTGGTTTTAAATGCCACAAATAACGGATATATGGTTGTTCGCCTTGCAGGCATATTGGACAAACGGGAATGGAATCTTGGCGAAGGTAGTGTCTTGGGATGATGTGGTTTTGGTAGCGAACCGTTGCTCGTTGATACAGGTCTACGGACGCCCCATGCTTAAAAGCGATATCCAACAAAGTGAATGGTTTAAGCTCCAGCATTTTTTCAACAAGAAAAAGTGCCTGAGATCGCCTGCCGCTATCCTGTTGGGCGTGGTAGATATTGATACCGACCAACTCTGTTGGAAGTCCGCCTGCGGTTTCTGAATGATGCTCCTGCAGCCAATGTTTCAGCTCCAGAGTAAAGTCATAAAAGGAGTCGAAGTGATTAGCTCTGCACATCCGGAGCAGATAGCTTTCCAGCGATTCATCGGTATAGATCTGAATGTGTGCAGGTAATTGTTGCATTCAAAAAACCTTTGATTCTACAGGCTTTCTTTTAACTGATTCCGAGAAAACAGGGTATCTCTTTGTGTTTGCCTTTAAAGTTGGAAGCTCTATGTGTTCCCCAGTGGCTTGCATCCCTCAGCTTAAAATCATACCTGAGTAAACTGTCGAAGCTGTTTGTTATTCTTTACTCAGCATCCTAAAAATATCGAGTGCTCGTGAACATGTGTGATACAAATAAGGCTCTATTATGCATAGCCTTTCAAGCATCATCTCTATTTTCTCAATAGCATCCTGACTGATTGACAGATATGCTAACTCCGTACACCACTGCCCTATATATTCTGCCCAACCATCTTTATCCTCAAAGGCGGCCCCTGCCACGAGACCTATTGCCAGATAGTTTTCGGGCTCAGAATCTACATCAATATAGTCTCGATATAGTCGGCTCAGAATCGTTACCGATGAAGCAAGCTTTTTACTTCTGGTCATACAGGCAACCTGAGCCAGTCCGTTTAACACCTCGTAGACAGAATCCTTGTCGTTAACCGCAGCCAACTTATGCTGTGCGCTTTCAAGTAGCGAAACTGCACGATCTAAATGTTCGTCATCAATTTTCCAGAAGGGAGCTGAGTTCATCAAAACCCGGTAGGAATCAAATGACGCCTCGCCGTTGATATGCTTAGCAAGTAAATTTGAGATTTCATCCGGCACAACCGCTGGTGCAGAGTTACCTTCCAATGGTCCAGGCAAGAACGAGTGCATTTTCAATCGCGAACCAGGCGTAAGTTCCTTTTGAAGATATTCAATAACCTCACATTTATCAGGGAGTTGGCACGCTACATTGACCCGCCCATATAGTTCATTGATAAACTGCTCTGCGGTTAAGTAAGTTGGTAGCCACCTTGGCTCTTCTATTAAATCGATAAAACTTTGGCAGTAAAAGTAAAGTCCCCTTTGTTCAGAAGCCCACTGCTCAACTTTGTCAAAAGCAATGCCCTCTTCCAGCGCCACTTTAACAATTAAACCTGACTGGGCGAATGAAGCAAGGCGCCTGTAGAATGGTGGCATTCCTCTAAATATCTGCAATCGAGCCAGTTCGCCATCAACAAAAACTACCATTGAACAAAACAGGCGTAGGTTATTTAACGTTTCGGTTGAAGATATGCGTTCAAATAGGTTCTTAATAATCGCGGCTGATGAATCCTTGAATTTCAGTATGCCTACTTCAAGGCATGATATTAAAAGTATTGGATGACAGGTTTCGATTGCTTGGTTTGCTATTGAGTGATATTGAGCCTCATCAACAAGACAATTGGAAACAATTGCTGATATAGACTTATGGGTGCAGATCAAAAGATCATTACCGCCCACTTTATTTTCTATTCGGTTGTCAAAATACTGTTTTAGCTCGACATTACAGTACTCATCAATATTTTTACTCCCACAGCATTTCCCTACGAGCCTTTCATAATAGAGAATATTATCTGGAACCAGCGTAGAGGCTTTATTTGACTGGCTTTGAAACTCCTGTCGCAATAAGTCCTCAATGTGACTTGGCGAGCACTCCAAATCAAGCAAGAAATCTGACACATCATCATCACTGATCGTTGGTGTTGAAAGCACTGCCCGCCAACGGTGCAGCTCATCTTTCGAAAGTGATTTATCCTTCGCTTCTTGCTCAAATAGGCTTATCCGCCTGTCCACATCAGCACAAAGCGGCCAAAAACTATCGTTAAGTATCTGCAAATCACCCTTAGTTAAAGAAAAGGCTAGACGTTCCCCCGGATGATGGCGTAGAGACCAAGGATTACCCTTAATATCCTCCAGAAAAAATTCTTCCTCGATATTTTCAAAAGCACTGCGAATAGCCTTAAAGAGAGTACTTCTGGAAAAGGCTACATCTTTATCACCAAAACTGACTGTAGCATCCATCGCAAGAGCCAGCTCTTCCAATAACTTAGAATCAGATAATAGTTCAGCTCTTACTAGGCTGGGGAATAAATTGATAGCATGGGAGGTCATATACGCACGCATAGATTCAGAGTTTGACATCCAACTCTTCCTCCAATGTCGATTGTTGAGAAATGCTTTTAACCTGCCGCTTCATCGAATCAACCATACTCTTAAAACTCCATGGATCGATATCCCTCAGCGGACCCAGAACAAACTCATCTAACCATGCTTTGTAGCCTTCCTTTTGCTCATTAGATAAGGACTCCGGTGCAATCAACATGGAATTCACCTTTAAAACCTCACCCAAATAGGCCATCCCTCCATCACCCCTTATTTGGTGGGCCTGAGCCCACTCCCGATAGCCCATCAGCTCATAAAGCCAGCAAGATCTGACACGGCTTAGTTCGAGTGGAATATCTGCCGACCACTGATTCCTTATGGCTTGTGCAATCTTTTTCATTGTTTCGTGTAGCCACTGGGCATCTCGCGGGAGCTGAACCAGACCACTAATTCTGATCAGAAGCAGATTTTCTCTTATCTGTCTTAGTTGTTTAGTTGGCTTAAACTCACCAGCTACTATAACCGAGTGATTTAGGTGATATTCAAGCTCTTCCGCAGAAATACTAACAAACTCAAACCCAAACTCCCGAAGCAGTGCTCTGGCATCCAGCTTCTGTTCTTGAGAAATAAATCCTTTATGATTTAGTGTCTCGACAAAATCTAATGATGTAAAAATTGGCACCGTTATTTCATCGAATTTAATATTTAGATGTTTGTTCATAAATCGATCATCTATCAAGGCTGCATCGCATACTTTAAGCGTTTCAAAAAGCTCCTCTGTTGGCCTCGCATAATTATTCTTAGAAGCAGCTTCTTGCTCTCGATTTAGCGGCATTTCAGCAAGGATCACTTTCCCAGATGTAAGCCCATCAGAAAATAGCTTCCTGATATTTTCTATTTTCGAATCTGCCTGTTCGATGATTGAATCGTAGTTTATCAGCGACCTATACCTATCACGCTCTCTCTTAAATACATACACCTCGAATCCGGCATCACTGAGCTTGTCGAGCATTTCAACGGTCATCAAATAGGTAATTGACAGTGAATCGAGATACAATCTTGCACCACTTGCCACATCAAGATCGGAAGGCCACTCTTTTTCGTGTTGGCGCAGGTAATTTAAGGCTTTAACACACTGAGCTTCCGTTATTACAGCTAGGCTTTCGAGTTTTTTAATTAATTGCGTACACGAAATCAGAATGTGGTGAAATGAAGAAAGGTCTGCTTCCACCTCTCTGAAGGAGCCGTCGACCTTATACACAGGGCTGGAACATACCACCAATGCCTGCGATTCATTTGTAGGACTGGCATTTACCCCCTCAAGCATATATGCAAGCTCATCACCAACATCTAATGCCAGTTCCGGATTATTAATTTTCTTAGGATGAAAAACGGAAATTCTGCCATCAGATACCAGTCGCTCAAAATCTTTTGCCCTTTCAATTTGGCTCGGTTGGTGAAAAGCAACTTTTTGCTTTTCTTCAAACAACCAGAACATGAATGAGTGAGGGATAATAATGTGCTCAAAGCAATTAAATAGATGAATTAGTAGTCCTATATTCTCCATAACTAAAGCACTAGAGGCATCAATAGCAATTGTCTTACTAGCAATGATTTTATCCGGCCTAGTACCATGAAATATAGGGACTAAATTCTTCTGGCGTATATCTTTCGTTTTTTTGTTTTCTAGGGGCTGGATCAGATAAAAATCTGACATAGTTCTATTCAATAGTTCCGTGACTGTGAAGATCGGGGCGTCACCATCAAAATAGGCTTTATAAACTTTTTCATTTTTAGCTCTGGCCTCAGCCATCATCTCTTTTAAGCCTTCTAATGACGTCTTACGCAAGGGACCATCGTCATTGGAAAGAATCACAGCTTTATTGAGCCATTCGGATGTTACCTGATCGTCCTCCCAGCCCATCGTAGTCGCTGTGAAGTATGATGAGGCGAGCACTTCAGGATCATCTGGATATTTGCCAGTGCAGAACTCTAGTATTTGCCTTGTTCGGCGAGGGGAGACTGCTCTAGCTAGCTGGGCAGCCTGTAAAAGTTCATTAGTTTTCAGCTCTTCCCTACGATGCCAACTGTCTTCCACAAAAATACTGAGTGACTCCCAGTCACCTCCAAATATTGACAGATTGATTTCAAGGTTTTTTAGGTGAGGTTGTTGCAAATTAGACTGCTTCAACAACTCAATCTGTTCACGGGCGCTACTTAAGTCTCCCTTTCTAAATAGAGACCAAGCCCATTGAGCCTGCAACACCTCGCTTCTCTTAATGATGTCCATCCTATCTGACAGAAATTGATGCAGCTCAGAAAATTTTCCAAGCGAAGAGGCGGCATTACAGACTCTAATAGCATCAGATTCCTGGCCAGTGCGATCAAAAAGCTCCCGGCAATATGAGTAGTATCTATCCCCAAGATTTTCTCTTTCCAGTAAATCAACCAAATGAGAAAGGTCGGTTATAGCGTTACTTTTTTGATATTGGTTTATGGCTAATGCAACTGGATCTTCGCCCTTGGCCTGCGCAATGATATTTTGAAGATTCGTTACTTCAGTTTCAGGAGCACCCGAACTTACTATCTTTTGTAGGAGCTGTTCTGCGTCATCTACCAATCCTGATCGCGCCAATGCCTCCACTTCGAGCATGCTAACAGCAATGGGGTTAACCGTTTTTTCCAATTGCTTTCTGTGGCCAGCAATATATTCCACCATTGCCGAGAATGGCCTTTGGGTCTGAGCTAATACAAACCTAGCTAAACCAAGAGTTGGGTCGCTATCATGGCTTAGTGCTGTCTGCCTGTTAACCTCCCTTTCGATAGACTCAGAATCGAAATCAATGTCAAATGCAAAAGCTAATGGCAGATACTCAAGCGTTTTTTTAGTATAGCCAGAGAAGAAATATGTCTGAAGTTCAGCCTTTGCTTTTTCATGTGTTTCGCTGTTTCTAAGTTCTAGCCACAGTGCATAATTATCTGCCACATTTGCAACATCTTTAGCATCGAGACGCCTTGCCAAACCTGAACAAATTTTAAACAGCTTAACGGCGTGATTTCTAAGCAATATAGATTCAGAATCATCTGCCAGTGGAAACCTATCCGCAGGGAAGGGAATATAAGTCAATACGCTCTTACGAAGCTCAACGGCCTTAATTGCGTTTACCAAGAATGTAAGTGCAGAAACTTGCGCAAGCGCAGGTGACGTTGGTGAGGATTCGCTGTTTATCGCCTCAACAAAATTTAATGCCTTTCCCCATTGTTGCTCTGAGAGTAATGCAGAAACTAGAGCAATCTGCCCATCACAATCTAAATCTTGAAAGCTTAAGCCTGCGCTTTCAAACCAGCTCAATGCAGCTTCAGCCCCATCAACTGTTCTTTTAATCATGAAGAATGCAGTAAAACTTGATGAGTTCCTTATCTTGAGCAGACGAGAAGCCTCATCTACATTGTTCGATCCAATAGCATCCGTAAAGGCCTGTGCTATTACAGCCTCTTCCGTTTGACACAGTTTTTTTGAGCTTGATAACCATTTTTTTGTGAACTCGGTCCTTTCCCCTGCGCACAAGTATCTTGCAAGACATCCTAGCGCCTTTGCTTTTACTTGGGGCGTACCGCCAGATAACTCACCATCAATAATGCTTTCTGCTAAAACAGACGCTTTTTCTTCTAAGGGAAAGGATCCAAAAAAACGTAGCGAAGAAATTTCACTAGTACGTTTTTCTATTTCTTTGTCTTGAAGATGCTGAGCGGTAAATCCCGAGTTCTGAATTTGATCAACTACCGAATCTGCTGTTTGTTTTGAGTGGTCCTTGACAACGTCCAATAGCTTTCTTGCGTTATCCTGACGCATTGATTTAATTTGAAGCAAAACCTCAATAAAATAAATCAAAATGCTTAAACTGATTAGCACCCACCCAGTTATATACATTTGAGTTGATATTGGCTCGCTATATTCTGGAAGGGCTTTCTGATTACTCAAAAACCAATTTAGAATATCCAGCCACAAAGGAGGATTGAGGATACCTATTCCTGCCAACAATAGCGGCATACTTATTGCCTTCGCTAATGAAGGTCTAAACAGCGCAACCAAAAATTTTATGTTTTTCCACACAACAGCCCAATCAATATTCATAACAATCTAAACTCTCCCTGAAGGTGGAATTTCCTTTTCAAACGGCCGGCGCATCTGAGCAGTTTTTGTATTCGGGGCGGTCAGCCCTTCTGAAGGGGCCATATATCGCTGGTATCTATATGTCGTTCTGCCCAAATAAAAGACAATTTCTGCCTGCGCTCAGCTATTGTTCTTCCTTTCACTCTGCTCAGCCTCAAGGCGCCCTACCTCTACCTGAAGCTCCTTAGCTTCTTTAAGTTGCCTGTTCTCTGGTTTTTATGAACCGCACGGCAGTGCTCGTTTTGAGCGCTTGAATCTAACTTATTTTGAAGTGATTGACGATTTAAACCAAGGTGTTTGCCCAGTATCTCATAGGTGGGCTTAGATCAAGTCTGGTTGTAGTGGTTCATTGAACCTCTACACTAAAAAGTGCTTCAGATTAAATATTTTCCATGGCACAGAAAGGGCTTACTACTGTAGCTTTTGCTCGTCCAGTGGGTCTTGGTTATTCATAATGTTATCCCCCCCACCGAATGCTGCGAGTGCTTTCAGATAGAGGAAAGAGGAATTGTTAAGACTTACTGAGCAACTCACTTAAAGAATAGAACTGAGATAGTTTGGCTGGTTCGATGTGTGCAGGGTACATTGAGTCGCCGCGTATATATCGAGAACTCATATCTATTTCTCTGAAGTTTACCTTCTCTAATTTGCCCTTGAAGGGCTGGTCGTTAGCAGCCGGATAGAGATTTCTGAATGCTTCGTCATATACGCTTAAGCTGATAGGTCTCTTTTGGACGAGGCATAGCCGATATACTTCTGTCATTAGAGCCTTGATTTGTCTCTGTTCTCCGCAAGTTGCTGCAAAGATTCTCAGGTCTTCCTCCATATTTTCCATTTCATCTGAGCGTTGGATTGGTATGTGGCTTTTTAATGCTTTCATAAAATCACGAAATTGCCTTGGTTTTTTTATGATGGAAAAATACTCGATATTATGAGCTCGTGTAGCAAGACGTGAAGCCCATTGTGGGTCTTGTCTGATTTCATCAGACCATGGCATACCCACGAAAATCATAGGGACCTCAGTTTTTTCGCTAATGAGCTTTAGCCGGTTGGAGATTACTTGTTGATCTTTAGGTTTTTTAAACTCAACGAGCTCTTGGAACTCATTGATTATGATGAGCTTAATCCCCGCATCCTTAACTGCAGAAATTAGACGATTAGTGAGATTCTGGTCTGATGATTTTCTGCTGGAAACCGAGCTTCCAAAAATACCCATATCAATTAACATTTGCTTTGTGGTTTCTTCAGCAGTTGCTCTGCTAGGCACTCGTGTAGATAGAATCGGAGCTCTACCGGTTTGAGGAGATATTTTACTCTTAATGAAATGATTTATTGTCGAGGACTTTCCCGAGCCAGTGTCTCCAGTGATGAGCATAGACAGCGGTTCACCGCCTATCTCACTGCTTTCAAAAACAGTTTCGAGGTCGCTTAATAGTTTTTTGATACTGTAGTAAAGGCAAAATGAATCTTTAAATTGCCGTATGTTGGCTTTCTGAGCATCTGTGAGTTTTGGCATTTACGTATCCTCTTGCCATATCATTTCAAGATCGGCCAAAGATGATGGCTGTTTGACCGTATTTGAATCTTTTTCACGATGAGTTTGAACGGATACGCTATCGACCCCTTTTACACGGGCTGCTTTTTTCATTCCACCAACTTTCTTCTGTTTAGAGCGGCTTTCCTTAGCCGAAGCATCGATATCTTCAAGGATCTCAGCAATGTGCTGTTTAGCAAGTGCTTGATCCAATCCGCTTTTGCCATGTATCTTGTTGTACTTCCTTATGTAGGCGATATGGACCTTATGCTTTTCATACGTTAGGCCCGATGCATACTGAAAATCTACGCATGGAACCTTCAGGTAGCGTTCGTATTCGAAAAGGTAGACGTATGCGAAACCTAAATCGTCAATATTAACCTTGGTTGTAACTTTTATTTTCTTATCACGACAAAATTGTTTGCGGTAGTCTGCAAGTTCTTTGGAATCATATCTAAGATGTTCAAATATAATTCCATTATTCTGAAGAGTTGGCTTCTTTAGTATCCCTGATATGAGTTTAATATGCTCATACTCTGGGGGAGTCAATTCATTAGGAGGGAATTTGTTTATAGCCTTGCGCCATTCGAGCATCGGTACATGCGTTTTTTTCTGATTAGGTTCCCAGTTAAATACTTCAGAAACCCATTTTTCAAAAGCTTTCACAAACCGAGAGAATTTAAACTTCGCATTTTTGACGGAGTCATAATCTGCCCTTTCTATATTATTAGAAAAGGTCTTTCCTTCCAAATCATCAAGAATGAGCTGTTGGATTGTTAAAAAATTTCGCTCAACCAGCCCCTTGCCCCACGGTTGACCTACTTTGTTATATTGAATGTTGATACCCGCTTCAAGACAAAAGTGCTCTAATGATTCTGACCAGAACTCTGCACCGTTATCTGCAACTAAAGTTTCAATTTTGCCATGACATTCCCAAGAGGGTTTGCCATCCGGACCTTTAATTTTTTTGGGGAGCATAGCATGGCAAATAGCCTTTGAGGCAGAGGCATAGCTTGGAGCCTGAAAGGATAGATGGTACCCAATAATGCATTTACTGAGAGAGTCCTTAAGAATAGTCAAATAAGGACGACCCAGAGGGTGTAAAGTTTCATCATCGAGTAATATCAAGTCTAGTGGGGTATGATCAATTTCAACGCGTTGTAAAGGTCTTTTAAGCTTAAGAGGCCCTCCTTTATACCCAAATTTCATGTCCGCTTTGTACTTTCCATACCTTTTGGCAGTGACTTCGTAACTAGAAAGCTTTGCCAGGCGTTTGTAAAAGGCTGTCTGAGAAATAGGACGGCCCTCGTACTTGCCATTTTCAATATCGATCAACATTTGACTCTCGTAATATCGATAGGCACTCATAGCCGTTGGCCGAGTTGCTTTAAGGAATCGCTCAAGGGCTAAATCGAAGTACTTGTCGTCTCCTACCTTGGAGTTCCTATTTCCTTTTCTATGGTGTTTCGAGACCAGAACAGCGGGATTATCTTGATTCTGGGAAAGGCTGAGATGCCACCTTTGAACACTGCTAAGGCTTGGCGATTTAAATGGCAAGCTTGCGTCATACAGAGTATCGACTATCGGCATCACATTCTCTTTAGTCCATCCTTTTTCTTTGAGCTTTTTGCGGATATTCAGAATGAATTTCGTTTTTGCGACAGCTATTTTTTGTTGCTCTTTTGGGAAGCAATCTAAGTCGTAAGTAGCTTCTTCCCCTTCGTTATTTTCTATAAAACCATCATCGAGATTATCTATGTGTTCTGGGCTATATTCGTCTTCGAACATGTGTTTAATCCTCGGATGGTGTTAGTGATAATTCAGTAAATTTTGACACTTTTAAGTCAGCAGTTAGATATCCTCTAGCAAGCATCATTGCACATACAGGTATGAGATTTTGCTCTTCGAGATTAAGCAGAGAAGCGAGCTTAGCAACGCTTAAATCTTTTGTTTCGTGAAGTCTTTTTTTGATTTCGGCTTGTAGTTTAGAGTCTCCCTGAAAGGAGGCATAGCGGTGTAGGATCTTATAGTTAGTGAGAGCCGGTTCACTGCGAATTTGATTTTCAGTCACTAAGATCAACGTTTCCCCAATTTCTGAATATGCATCAATTTTTTGGGAAAAGTCATTTTGAAAGTCTGGGGATAGTAATTTCTTGACAGGTTTTACTTCGATGAAATTTGAAGTTCCGTCTTGATAGGAAACGGTAAAGTCTGGGGTATAGCGCCTTTTTTTATTCGCACTATCAAAATATTCTATGCCGTTAGGCTGTGAGGCAAAGCTGACTACTTTTTCTGAGTATTCAAGATGAAAACAAGCGTCAAATTCCAGGCTGCTTTCGCACATGATAGTGCTTCGATTTTTACGACTGGCGAATTTGAAGACATTTTTGACTGGACTAGGTTTTCTTAGATTACGATTGTACATGTAAACTATCCTTAATTATGTGCCAGAACAGCACAGCTTGGCTGTGAACGCTCACAAAAAGAGAAGCACCTTACTAAGGGTAGTAAATTTTCACTTTATGGTTGATTTTTCACCTTTTAGTTTATTTTTTTCACTTTATGGTTGAATTAACATATCAATCGCCCAAACGATCAGAGACGACCCCATGCAATATGAAATTATCCCGGTGACCGGCTTTCAACAGAACTGCACGCTGGTGTGGTGTGATTCCAGTAAAGACGCGGCTGTGATCGATCCCGGTGGTGATCTGGATAAGATTCTGGCGCGGGTTGAAGCGCTGCAACTGAAACTGAGTCAGATCTGGCTGACCCATGGCCATATTGATCATGCGGGTGGGACAGGTGAGCTGGCAGACAAGCTGAATCTGCCGATTATTGGCCCTCATAAAGATGATGGTTTCTGGATTGATGGGTTGGCGCAGCAGAGTCAGATGTTTGGTTTTCCGGCAGCAAAACCTTTCACGCCGACCCGCTGGTTGGAAGGTGGCGATACGGTAACGTTGGGGCAAGAGACCTTTCAGGTGATTCACTGCCCAGGGCATACGCCCGGTCATGTGGTTTTCTACCATGAAGGTGCTCAGTTTGCTCAGGTGGGGGATGTGCTGTTTCAGGGTTCTATTGGCCGTACCGATTTCCCGAAAGGCAACCACGGTGATCTGATCCGTTCGATCCGCGAGAAGCTGTTTCCGCTGGGTGATGAGATTCGTTTTGTTCCCGGTCATGGCCCCATGTCGACTTTTGGCCAAGAGCGCCAAACCAACCCTTTCTGCAGTGATCCGAATTACGGTTGATTCGATGAGAGGCCTTAGCTTCGCTCCGGGCTAAGGTTTCTGCATCCGGGTTTACTCACCCACGAACTCCCCTTCCTTGTTTCGTCCCCGCTTTTTTCTGCACGCTTCTCAACACTCTGATACTGGGTTTTATCCATCTGGGATGAATGGTTTCAGAGGATGGGACTAAGCGCGTGATGAGTTCCATCCTCTGTGTTTTAAATGTGGCTACCCATTTACGGGTTGCATCAATATTAGTGTTTTATTAATTTAAAATAATTCTCATTTCCGTTGAATAATATCTAAATGGTAATTATTATCATTGAGTTTTATTTATTCAGCGGGTGGGAAGCAATGCAAGGTACAACGGTAAAACCCCTTTCATCATGGATCATTTTAGGCACGCTGTTCCTGTCTTCCGGCGTTGTGTCAGCTCAGGGTGTTACCGGTTCATCTGATGAAACCTGGGTGATTACCGGTACCCGAACTGAACGCCTTCTTGACGATACTCCGGTACGTACTGAAGTGATCTCCCGGGATCAAATTGAAACGTTGCACGCCAGGCATCTTGGCGAGGCATTAAGGTCTATTCCCGGATTAATGCTGAAGGATATTCATGGCAAGGGCGGTCAGGAGGTCTGGCTGCAGGGATTGGATGCTGACCGGGTACTTATTCTGGTTAATGGCCGACCGGTTACTGCCAGCACCGGATCTTCTGTCGATGTCAGTCAGCTGGCTACAGCAGATATTGAGCGTATCGAGGTAGTCAAAGGCGCGACCTCCGCACTTTACGGTAGCTCTGCGATGGGAGGGGTGATCAATGTCATCACCCGTCAGCCCGAAAAAAGCTTCAGCCTTTCCGCGACCGCAGATGTGGGAAGTTATGGTGCCGGTAATATAGGCAACTCATCATACGGTTTAGGAGGGCGAAAACAGGATATCAGTGCGCGTTACGGCCAGCTGAACCTTGGGCTTAAACATGGTGGCTGGAGTGGTGCGCTGAACGCCAGTGTCCGGGATGTTGATGGCTATGATCTGGAGCCTGAAACACCCGCCAGAGATGGAGAGATGGGGCGCAAAAGCAATCTGTCAGCCCGTATTGCTTATAAGACGCTTCAGGGGGATGAGTATTTTTTTGAACCCAGTTATTACAAAGAGGATCTGGTTGCTGAAAACCTGATCTACTCACCGGGTATCGGCTACAAGGACAAAACCGAGATTGCTGAGCGCGAGCATCTTGATATCGGGAGTCGTCTGCAGTTTGGTGAAGACAGGTTGGGAATTTACCTGACCCATGAGTCTTTCAGTGATACCACGGACAAAGGTGATATTCGTACCGCCAAGCAGAATATTACCCGCGGTAGTTTGCAGTGGGATACGCCTCTGACAGACAACCAGTTGCTGACGTTGGGTGCAGATCTGTCCCGGGCAGAGCTGGAACAGTATATCGATAAGCCCAGCCTAAGTGGCTATAAACGCACAGACGAGATTGGTCATGGCACCAACAATAAAAGTGTCGAGGCGTTTGCACAAAACGACATCTTTATCGGGCAGGATTGGGAGTTTTTACCGGGGATACGTTACCAGTATGACTCTGACTTTGGTGATCATTACACCCCCAAAATTAACGTGCTTTATACCCCTGACTGGTTCACGGCAATGGAGTTGCGTATTCGCGCCGGTATGGGAAAAGGGTACCGTGTTCCCAGCCTGAAAGAGCGCTATTACGTTTTTGATCACAGCAATCTGGGTTATATGGTTATGGGTAACTCAGACCTGCAGCCGGAGCGTTCGGATAGTTTCCAGTTGGGTGCTGAAATGCGTTTTCCATCGGGACTGACTCTGGATCTGAGTCTGTTCCGCAATGAATTAACCGATCTTATTGCATCTGCGGCCAATCCTGATCATCCGCGAACCACACCCTCTGTGGTGATCTATGAATACCTCAATATTGATAAGGCGACGATTACCGGGGCCGAGCTGGCGCTGAAAAATCAGTGGCAATCATGGGTGTACTGGGATGCTGCTTTTACCCTGATGGATACAGAAAACGCCAGCACCGGCAAGCAGTTGACCGGACGCCCGCAACAACAGTTTAAAACCGGCCTGACCCTCCGACCCGGCAAAGGCTTCAGTGCAACGTTGCAGGGACAATATCAGAGCAAAAGCTATAACGATGTCGCTAATGACACTTATACACCTGCCTGGAGTCAGTGGGATCTGAAGCTCAATCAACAGATCAACCCCCACCTCAAGCTTTATCTGGGTATCGACAATCTTGCAGATACCACCAAAGACCCATCCGATCCGGACGACCAGGGGCCGCACCCCGGCCGCTTTGTTTATACAGGACTGAAGGTCGACCTTTAATTAAATCCGAAAAACAACCAACGGAGATGATACTCATGCCCCGCGAACACCTTTTTGCCCGTTCTTTCCTTACGACTGCAGTACTAACCGCTTTGCTGACTGGCTGTGGCTCATCAGATGATAGTGATAATAGCAAGGATGATCCTGATAAAACCTCGTCAGGTAAATGGCAGGCTGCAGTGGCATCCCCCAGCTTAACGCCAGGTGACGGAGCCCCGGTTTACTGGGATCTGGAGACCAACAGTATTGTTACGGAAAATGACGATTGGGAAATTAAGATCGCTAAGTCAGGCTATAGCACCGTTTATTCATTAAACGGAGGGGCATCAGGAAAGGGTCAGGCTGCGATTGCCGGTGCCGACAGTGATGGCAAAGCCCAGGGGGTTGGCGCACTCCTGGTTGATTCCGTCTGGGATGTGACCAACCCAACCGATACCGATCAGGTTTACAAATACTTCACCGACTCGGCGGAGGGAGCATTCAAGTCTCCGGGGGATTATGGGGCGCTTGAATATGGTGCCCATGGCGGGCATGCCATGTCACCGACCTTTGCGGTGTATCTGGTTGAAGATGGCGATGGCAACACACATAAAGTTCAGATCTTGAGCAATACCGGTGAAACCGGAACCCTATCGTCCGGCAGTCTCTTTATCCGCTACGCTGAAGCCACCGCTGATGCAGCGATTGAAACGATCAGTCTGGATGCAACAAGTGCTAAAGCCGGGCTGGATATTTCCGGAGACCTTGCGATTGCTGATACAGCCGCAAATACCAACTGGGATCTGGCCTATCAGAAGTACGTTGGCTTTAGCCTTAATGAGACAGCAAAAGGCTGTGTCGCCTTTAAGTATGACGCTTTGTACGATGCGGAGGGTAACCCGGTTTCCGATGAGTTTAAGAAACTGACTGCAACGAGCACGCAAGCGGACTTTAATGCGGTTAAATCCGGTGATTGCACCACTGCAGCCGATACCGTTAAAACACTGATGCCAACAAGTGGTTGGTACGATTATGACAGGGACACGCATCAGGTCAGCGTGCATGATAAGGGCGATAGCAACGGTTGGATTATCCAGTCTGCGGATGGTAAATCCTACGCAAGGGTGCATTTCAGTGCTTATAGTCCGTTAACGTTGCAGGTTGAAAAGTGGCAGGTCGCGGAAGAATAGATCGGCACCGTTTTCAATAAAACCTGAGAACCCCGCACACAGCAGATCGGTTGGGCGGGGTTTTTGCTTTATCGGCTAAATTACTCTTTTCGGAGCAATCATGACCTCTATTTCAAGCCCGGATGCTATCCGGCAGCTACGCCAACGTGTGGCTGATTTTAAAGCGGACAACCCTAAGCTGAGAATTCGCAATGTGGCCGATGCTCTCAATGTGAGCGAAGCGGAACTGGTCGCTTTGGAGTGTGGTGGCAGCGTATTTCGCCTGCGTTCGGATGCTGAAAGCCTGCGCCAGTTAATGTCCGACATCCGTAACCTTGGTTCTGTCATGGCGTTATCACGTAATGACAGTGCCGTGCATGAAAAAAACGGTGTGTATGGCAAGCTTGGGGGTGGCGATCATGTGGGGCTTTTCCTTGGCGATATCGACCTGCGAATCTTCTTCAAACAGTGGGCGCTGGCCTTTTATGTGGAAGAAGCCGGGCGTCGCAGTCTGCAGTTTTTTGATGCTGCCGGGGACGCTATTCACAAGATTTACGCCAACAGCGAAACCGATATGAGCGCACTGGATCAGTTGGTTCAGCGCTACAGGTCAGAAGATCAGTCTGCGGGTCTGGTTATTGATCCGGTCTCTGCAGCCGGAGCTGATCGGCGAGTGACAGAACCGACCCAGGCCGATAGTGATATTGATCTTAGGCGGTTTCATCAGGACTGGGATCAGCTTCAGGATGTGCATGATTTTTTTGCGTTGCTGAAAAAACATCACCTTGAGCGTCGTCAGGCGTTTCGGTTGGCCGGTCAGGCAAGGGCCAGACAGCTCCCGATCGATGTCCTTGAGCAAGCGCTGACACTGGCTGCAGATCAAGAGTTGCCTATCATGGTCTTTGTCGGCAATAGCGGCATAGTTCAGATTCATACCGGACCGGTGAAGAAACTGATGCGCACAGGCCCCTGGTTCAATGTACTGGATCCGGGTTTTAATCTGCATGCTAACACCGACGCTTTCACCGAAGCCTGGCTGGTTCGTCGTCCAACAGAAGATGGCACCGTGTCTTCACTGGAAATTTTTGACCGAAACGGACATCAGGTTTTACAGATGTTTGGTGCCCGAAAACCCGGCCAGCAAGAATTGCCGGAATGGCAGGCGTTGCTGGAATCGCTGGAATCTTCAGCTGACGCTTCGGCTTGAATCAAGCCCATCAGCAAGCGTCTGAATAAACCACTAAAAGCCGGGTGCACGAAGTGACCCGGCTTTTTCGTTTTAAGTTTTTTGCTGCGGCTAATCGGTTGGAATGATGTGATCAGATCAGAACGGTTTGCCCGCTATCCGTCTGTATGATCTGGGGACGGTATTGCCAGTGATACTCTATAGTTTCCGGTGTCAGGATCTTTTCCGGCCTTCCCTCCAGAGCAACTTCCCCTTTGTCGATCAGACAGCAGCGGTCACAGTATTGCAGTGCCTGATTCAGATCGTGCAGGATCACCAGCACACCGTAGCCATTCTGTTTCGCCTGTTTTCTGGCGAGGGATAGAATGCCGTGTTGCTGGCCCAGATCCTGTGCCGATGTGGGTTCATCAAGCATTAATAGTGGTGCGAGTTCTGCCTGACTTAACTGCAGCAGGACGCGGGCTAACTGAACCCGCTGGCGTTCACCGCCAGACAGCGATGGGTAGCTGCGATCCGCCAGATGCAGACAGTCAGCCTGATCCATGACGCTATGGGTCAGCCGCCAGCCCTCTTTGTGGCTGATTGAGAGGGGTGTCAGCCCCAGGGCAACAACTTCCTGCGCCTGGAAAGGAAACGTCAGTTCGCTGGATTGAGCCAGTACGCCCAGATGCTGAGCCAAATGCTGGTGATTCCACGCTCTGCGGGGTCTGTTATGCAGTTTAACCTCGCCACTGCTTTCCAGGGTTCCGGTGATGGCTTTGAAAAAGGTGGATTTACCAGCGCCATTGGGGCCGAGGACACCAACAACTTCTCCTGGATGCATCGAAAAATGATCCACATTAAGAAGGCTTTTTGTTCCCGCCATCACATGGAGATCAGAGACCGACAGCAGGGCCGTTTTCTCAGTAGTGCAGATCGCTTGTCCGGTTATATCAGGCCTTCGGTCAGAGGCCGTGTGGTGTTCAGAAGACGAATGAATCGGGTCGGAAACAGTCATATCAGGCATTCCAGCGGCGGCGTTGTTGAATCAGCATAAACAGAAAGAAGGGCGCACCCATCAGGGCTGTAACCAGACCGACAGGCAGCTCCGCGGGTTGTACAGCCAAACGTGAGAACAGATCAGCAATCAGCAATAACAGAGCGCCACACAGCGCTGCCAGCGGCAAAAGGCTGGTATGGCTTGGGCCGGTCGCCATGCGCACAATATGGGGTACCACTAAGCCAATAAAGCCGATGATGCCTGAGCAGGCAACGGCAACACCCACGCCGATCGCGGTAAGAATAATTAACTCCAGTTTCAGGCGTTCCACATTGATGCCCAGATGACGGGCATCGGATTCACCCAGTAAGAGCGCGTTAAGTGCTCCGGCGCGCTTCTGGAAGGCAACAGCCAGTAGCAGGAAGGTGGCGCTGGCCAGAAGAATTTTATGGGTATCGCTACCGGCCAGAGATCCCATCTGCCAGAGACTTAATGCCCTGAGATTTTCATCACTGGCAAAATAACTGACAAAGCCGATGGCTGCCCCGGCAAAAGCCGACAGCGCGACCCCGGCCAGCAGGAGTACCAGCACCGACGTGCCGGACCGGGTTTGCGACAACCCGTAAACCAGAAGTGTCGCCCCAAGGCCTGCTACAAAGGCTGCCACCGGAACCGACCAGGCTGAAATGCTTGCCGGTAGCCAGACAATCGCAATAACAGCGCCCACAGCCGCACCGGAAGAAACACCAATGATTCCCGGATCAGCCAAGGGGTTGCGGAACAACCCCTGCATCACGGCACCGCACTGGGCCAGAATTGCCCCCACGGCCAACGCCAGCAGCATTCGCGGCAATCTCAGCTCCATCACCACAGCCTGTTGATAATCCTGCAGGCTGCTGAAGGCAGAGCCGGTTGCTGCGTCAATTATGGCTAATAGACTGTCCAGCGCAGGCAGAGGCATCGCTCCCAGCATCACAGAGGACAGTGCCGCCAGAAGCAGCAGTAACAGCAGTACTGAGGCGGTCATTACAGGAGGCAGGCGCAGCATCATGTCGTTACTCCCCGGTATCCGCCAAAGAGACGGGTGGCACGTTTTTGTGTGCTGCGACAGACCGATCATGAATCAGATCCGACAAGCGCTGAGCTTCTGTCAGTGCGGAAACACTTAAACCCCCTGAAACGATGCTGCGCCCGTCAACGGCATAGACTTTTCCGCTTTGCCCGGCGGGTGTGTGCTGCAGCAAGGGATTGCTCTTAAGAAAGCGCTCAACGCCCTCGTTGGGATCGCGGGTAGAAACCAGAATTAAGGTCGGCTGCATAGCAACCAGTGCTTCGACAGAGATGCTGCGATAGTTATCGTAATCGGCCAGATTGTGCGCACCGGTCAGGGAGATCAGCGCTCCACCACCGGTTTTACTTCCGGCCATGCGCAGTTTGCTGTCCATATTGAGCAGAAAAACCGCTCTCTCATCAGCCAGGGACTGAGCGTCGAGTCGCTGCTGCTTTTGGTTGTTGCGCCGGATCAGGGCTTCGCCTTGTTGCGGGATATTCAGCTGCTGAGCCAGATGCCGGATATTGTGGTTCAGCTGCTGTGTTGTATGGGCAACCGGCAACTGAATCAGTTGCACCGGGCTTTGCTGAAGCTGGCGTATCACATGATCCGGCCCCATATGGTTGCTACCCACCAGCAGGTCGGGATTCATGCTCATAATCCCTTCGGCGGATAAATTGCGGTGATAGCCAACCGATGGCAGAGGGTTATCGGCATCGGGCTGAGTACTGGTGACATCAATGGCGATCAGTTGATCCTGCAGGCCAAAAGCCACCAGAAGCTCGGTGCTGCCCGAGTCTGTGCTGATAATGCGTTTTGAGGCTTGTTCTTCAGCCGCCAGCGCTGTTGGTGACACAGCGCTAATCGCAAAAAAAGAGAGAGCCAGCGAAATGACCGCTCTGTACAGGAGTGAGGAGTTGGCTTGTGTCATGATGTCTGTTCGTCCGTTCGGGGTTTGATAAGGATTCAATCCTGCTGGATATCTCAAAAATATTAATGATAATAATTTGCATTTGCAAGAATGTGTTTTCCGGATTATCGTTGTCGGGTTGGATTTGAGTTATCAAACGTCATTGGAGAAGCGACATGACCCCGGAAGAAAAGCAGCAAAAACTGGCCATTAAGATCAATCGAGATGTGTTGGATTTTATCGAAAGCCGCAAAAGCCTTTATCTGTCGAGTATTCAGCCTGATGGTAAGCCCTATGCTTCCTATGCCCCTTTTGCCATAGGCGATGAGTGTCTCTACGTGCTGTTAAGTGAAATTGCACTGCATGCCATCAATCTGCAGCACAATGCGTCAGCGTCGGTGTTGATTGCACAGGATGAAGACAGTGCCAAAGAGTTGTTTGCCCGGGTGCGGGTGAATTACGCCGTAGAAGCAGAGCTTTTAGCCGTTGACTCCCCTCAGTGGAATGAAGGGGTGAAAATCATGACCGACCGCTTAGGTCAGCGCGTTGAAAACCTGAGTCAGTTATCAGACTTTCGCCTGTTCCGCCTCAAGCCTCAGGGCGGTCGTTTTGTGAAAGGGTTTGGCGCAGCTTATACCCTGGTGGGTAATACGCTGGCCGGTGAAGCTGTCGATCATCTCCGTGAAGGACATAAAAAACGCACAGAGGCAGCATAAGGCGGCTTTTGGGCGATCGGAGACGTCTTATTTGAAGGCATCTTATGACTAGGGTGCCTTTTGATTATCTGCGATGCCGGGTGGCCGAGAGTGAATGGCTTGGGTTTACCCCGGATTTCGGGCCATCGTTCTTTTTGCAGTACGTTTCTCTCTCTTCTCCCTGTTTTTAATTCTCATTTGATAATGGTTTTTGTTTGCATATAATGCATGGATTTTCCTGCGGTAACGGAATTCCCGTATCCGGCCGTGTAACCAGCCGTGAGGTGAACAGTGAACGCTAAATTTGATCCGGAACGTTTCGATGAATTCAGTTGTGGTTCTGATAATGGTGCTCCTGACGGACGTCAGTCTGCCCGGATTCTGCTGGTGGAAGATGATGAGGAGGTCAGCCGTCTGATCTCGGCCTCATTGCAGCAGCAAGGGTTTGAGGTTGCCGTGTGCCGTGATGGGGAATCCGGTCTGCTTGCGGCTCTTTCCGATCATTATCAGGTGATTTTGCTGGATATTATGTTGCCGGAACTGGATGGCCTGAGTTTACTGAATCGGCTTAGGGCCGCTGAAAAAGATACCCCTGTGATTCTGCTGTCAGCACTGGGTGAGGAGCAGGATCGTATCCGGGGGTTTCATTCCGGTGCCGATGATTATCTGCCAAAACCCTTCAGCATCATGGAACTGGTGCTGCGTATTCAGGTACTGATCCGCCGCTGTTATGCCTCGATAAACTCGGAAGACAGCTCTGAACTGAGTGACCACTACCTGATCCTGAGCCGCAAAGAGAAGCAGGTATGGGTTCGCAACCCTGAGGGAGAATCCCGATCATTACTGGATCTGACCCCGGTCGAATTTGAGCTGCTTTGGCAGCTGATGAAGCAGCGCGATGAGGTGCTCAGCCGACCTTATCTTTATCAGTTGGTGCTTAACCGCCCGTTCAGCCGTTACGACCGCAGTCTGGATATGCATATCAGCAACCTGCGCAATAAAATCCGCCGTTACCTGCCGGAAGCGGGCCTTATTCAGACGGTACGGGGGCAGGGATACCGCTACTGATGAGTCGTCGCCTTTATATCCTGCTGGTGCTGGGTATCTGCCTGGGCAGCCTGATGTTGTTCAGTCTGATGCATAAGGCGGAGGATTACCTGTCACGGCATCTGACCCGAATTGATCCTGTCGCCCGGCAAGAACTGAAGGGCTATGCGTTGCAAGCGGAGCGCTTTTATCGTTTGGGTGATCAGGCGGGTATGCAGCAATTGATTGCCGATATTGAGGC
Source organism: Oceanospirillum sp. (assembly GCF_982874595.1). NCBI lineage: Bacteria > Pseudomonadati > Pseudomonadota > Gammaproteobacteria > Oceanospirillales > Oceanospirillaceae > Oceanospirillum > Oceanospirillum sp. Next base: position 72,834 of record NZ_CEYNZH010000006.1, read on the forward strand.
CAAGCATCAGACCTGGGCAGCGGTACTGACACCTCAGCTGCATGCCGCATTAGGCACCGAGGTGCCTGAAGCCTATCTGTCTCGGTTAAGCTTTCAACGCAAACTGAGCTGGCCCGTGCACACGGTCTGGAAGGAGGTGCTGATCGGTATTCCTTTTCAGGATCACAGCGCAAGTTTTGTTATACGCCTGCCTGCTGCCATGCACCCGCGGCCAAACCTGTTTCTTTGGCATGTCGGTCTGGTTTGGCTGTTGCCGCTGAGTGTTCTTTTTGTCTTTACCCACTGGCTCTACCGCCATCTGATTCGCCCCATCAATATCCTGAAAAATTCGGCGAAAGATCTGGCCTATAAAGAGTTTGCTCGGCCGGTTCGTCCCCAGCTGGGTAATCGGCAGGATGAGTTGGCCCAGCTGGCCACCTCGTTTGATGAGATGGTCGAGCGTATCCAGTTACTGGTTAGCTCTCAGCGCCAGCTGATTGGTGATCTTTCCCATGAGTTGCGCACGCCCTTGGCCCGAATGAAACTGGTTCAGGACAGCGACTGGCCGGAAGCGCAGCGAAGAGAAAAACTGGATCGGGAGATCAGCCTGATCAATCAACTGATTGATGATGCCATGACTCTTGCCTGGCTGGATAACGAACAGCGTCGTCATCTGCCGGAGCATCTGCAGGAAGAGGTTCAGCTGGGTCAGCTGTTGGATGTGATCTGTGATGATGCTGAATTTGAGTTCAGCGGCCGCCAGATCGTCCGGGACTATCCTGATGATGTGCTGCTGAAGCAGAGCAACGCTTTGGCGTTGAGTCAGAGTCTGGAAAATATTATCCGCAACGGTCTGATCCACAGCCCTGAGGGTGGAGCGCTGAAAGTCAGTGTTTACTTTCAATCCTCACAAGCTGCGGGATCAACAGAATCAGACGAAGCGGGCGCACCTCGTCAGATTCAGATCAGCATTACGGATCAGGGGCGAGGCGTGCCTGAGGCGCAGCTGGATAAAATCTTTCACCCCTTCTTTCGGCTGGATAAAGCCCGTGCCCGCAAACGCGGTGGCTTTGGTCTGGGACTGGCGATTGCCCGTAAACAGGTGCTGCGTTTAGGCGGTCATCTGCAGGCGGAGAATGTTCCCGGTGCGGGTCTTAAAGTGACCCTTACATTGCCCTGTTGCTAATCAATAATCGCTAAAGTAAAGAGTGTAAATTTCATTTTCCTGCGACCATTTTCATCCCACAATAGCCATTAATTGATAATTGTTATCAATCGCATATTTGACGTTATATAGGCTATTCCGTGCTCGACAAAATCGCTGCTCTTTTTCCTGCCCGAACGGTTCGGGTGATCCATATCTACAGCTCTATGGTGATGCTGTTCATCATGCTGTTTTTCACCCTAACCGGTATCACGCTGAACCATCCTGACTGGTTTCGCTCGTCTGAGCCGGCTCAGTTGATTGAGACCGATATTCCGGTGTCGCTATTGCATCAGACACAACGGCTTTTGGCGCAGCAGGATGATGTTTCGCAGGTGAATACGCTGCTGCTGGCCGTGCCGCTTCTGGACTGGATTCGGGATAGTCATCAGGTTCAGGGGCAGGAGCTGCGTCTGGACTGGGATGCTGACGAGCAGTTTTTGGTGGCAGATATTCAGCAGCCGGGTGGATACAGCCTTGCTGAATTTGATCTGGCAGCCGGCACGCTAATGCTGGAGCGCAAAGACGCCAGCCTGATTCATCAGCTCAACGACCTTCATAAGGGGCGTAACACCGGTGATTTATGGCGGGGCTTTATCGACGTTTCTGCCGTCATTTTGCTGCTGTTTACTCTGAGTGGTTTCTGGTTGCTGTTGCCCCAGAAAAAGCGCCGTCGCAGAGCCTTTTCTGTCAGCGGTGTTGGGCTTGGCTTCTTTCTCTTTCTCTACTGGCACACCCTCTAATCTGGCAGGCCTTATCAGTAGGCACACGCCCGGATAGATACCAACAGGACATTGCACGTTATGCGACATAAATATTTTCAGAATAAAGGCTGGCGGGTCGGTTTTGCAGGTTTCGCAGCAGGTATGGCTCTGGTGTTTCTAACCGCGCAGCCACTTCATGCCGCAGCCGCTAGCAGTCCGGAGGCGCTGTCGATCAGCTTTAGTTTGCCGGAGATTCAGACCGGTCAGTACCAGCGCCCTTATACCGCGGTCTGGGTTGAAGATGCCTCCGGCAAAGCGGTGAAAACACTGGCGGTCTGGCACGGTGATAAGAAGTGGCTTAAGGATCTACGTCGCTGGTGGCGTAAAACCGGTCGTTATCAGGACGGTGATATTGACGGTGCAACCGGAGCCACCAAAGGGCCGGGACAGTATTCCCTGAGCTGGGATGGTACCGACAGCGCTGGTAAGCCGGTTGCTGAAGGTGAGTATCAGCTGGTGTTGGAAGCTTCCCGCGAGCACGGCAGCCGAACCCTGCTTAAACAGAAATTCACGCTGCCGGACAGCCGTAAAACCTATCGCCTTAAAGCGGGCAAAGAGCTGGGTCCGGCAACCCTTGAGCAAGCACATTAGGATCAAAGGAAAATCATCATGTTGCATACAAGACTGAAGAAATGGGGCAAAAAGGCCGCCCTGATAACGCTGGCAACTCTGGGAGCCAGCAGTTTGGCTCAGGCGCACCCGATGTGGTTGTTGCCCCACGAATACAACCTGTCCGGTGAGAAGGCGGAATGGATTACGGTCGATGCCTCGGCATCCCATACTATTTTCAGCCCTGATAAAGCATTGGGTCTGGATCGTCTTTCAATCTATACCCCGGAAGGTGGTAAGCAACGTTTAGGCAGTTACTACAAAGGCCATCGTCGCAGTGTGTTTGATCTGGCGATCGATCAGCCCGGCACCTGGAAGCTGGAGCTGGCGCGGCCAACGGTTTATTTCACCTTCTATACCAACAAACGTGGTGCCAGTAAGCGCATCTTTGCCGATAAGCTGGCCGCAGCGGATCAGTTGCCGGATGGCGCGCAGGATGTGGTCACCAAGCAGTTTAATGTCAGCACCGTCAGCTACATCACCTGGCAGGCCCCGGACAATAAGGTGCTGGAACTGACCGGTAAAGGTCTTGAATTGGCAGGCCCGACTCACCCAAGCGATGTGGTCGCCGGTGACGAGGTGCGTTTCCAGTTCTTTGTGGATGGAAAACCGGCACAAGGGGTTGAGGTGGAACTCACCCCGAATAACACCAAATACCGCAACGACCGCATGATGCAGAAGCTGAAAACCGACAGTAAAGGCATGCTGGTCTTTACCCCTGAGGTTGTCGGCCCCTGGTATCTGGCCGCCAAGGTTGATCACGACCGCCAGTCAGATCGTGCGGACAGTGAAAGCTCGCTGATGTACATGACCTTTGATGTTCAGTTGCCCTAAGTAAGGAGGCGTTATGTACAGGTTAGTAACCCTGGGCTTATTGCTGGCAGGTAGCTTGTTCAGTCAGGCCGCTCTGGCACACTTTCCTATTATGACCTGCGAACAACAGGCCGGTAGCGTGCACTGCGAGACCGGGTTCAGTGATGGCAGCCTGAGTGTTAATAAGCCGGTAACCGTCCTGAGCTACGACGATGAGGTTTTGCTGCAGCTGATCACGGATGCAGCTTCTTCTGTGACCTTTACGGCACCGTCCGGTGAGTACTACATACGCTTTGACTCCGGCCATGAGCAGCCGGTTGAGATCGACTATGACGAACTCTGATTCCGGTCGGCAAAGTGCTCACATCAGATCAGAGCGGGTCAGGCCTAATAACGGCCAGCAGGAAAGCCTTTGGGCTTTCCTGACCCTGGCGCTGATTCTGCTGATCAGCGCCTGCGGTGTCTGGCTGAATCAGGCGCCGGTGCCCAAAGCCGCTGCACATCTTAAGCTGAATACTGAGCAGAAAAGGTTGCTGACCCAGCTCAGTAGTGCTGCCAGTGAGATACGTTTTCTGGCGGAGAGTGACCTTTCATCCGGACACGGAATCCGTATCGAAAACAGCCCGCAGTGGCCGGATCTGGAAACCCTTATCGCTTTTGGTGTGCCACCTTTTGCCAGTTCTTCTGTGAACCTCAGTGGTAACGCCGGTTTTCGCTGGCTGAACCCGAAACCCGGCTGTTTTATCGGTGAAAATGCCTCTGCAAACGCCGGTCATCTTATGTTACTGATGGGGGAGCGCCTGAGTCAGCCTGCTCAGCTCTATAGCCGCCAGACCGCTCTGTCCAGTGAACCCTGCCATCCGGATGCTCAGTGGCAACATCAACTTTCAGAATTTTAGTCGGCCTCGTCCGGCAGGAGCCTGTTGTGTACCTTGTAAACGCTTCCCGATTGTCTTATCTGCTGATGTCAGTGCTGACTCTGTTTGTTCTGGCGACAGCATTCATTTTTTCTCCTGCAGCCGAAGCCAGCGAAAAACGTCTTCAGGTGGGGATTGCACTGCATCCTTATTACAGCTACGTGGCGGAAATTGTCGGTGATCGGGCTGATATCCTGCCTTTGGTCGAGTCCGGTTTTAACCCCCACAGTTATGAGCTGCAGCCCTCAGATCTGAATCGCCTGATGAAGATGGATGCTCTGGTACTGAATGGTATCGGCCATGACGAGTTTGCCGTACACGCGGTAGAAAAGCTGATATCCAGTCAGCCTGCGTTAGGGGACAAACTGACGCTGATCTATGCCAACAAGGATGTGCCTCTTTTGGCGGCAGCCAATACCCGCAACGCCTGGAACCCCCATAGTTTTGTCTCTATTGATGCTGCAATCCGTCAGATCTATACCATCGCCCGGGAACTGGGGCAGTTGGATCAGGTTAATGCCCGCTTCTACCAGAAAAATGCTCTGAACTATGCCCGTAAGTTACGCCAGTTGAAGAATCGTCATCTGAAAGCTTTTCAGGGCAAGGATCTGAGCCGTATCCGCATCGCCAGTACCCATAACGCTTATGGCTACTTTCTGCAGGAGTTCGGTATCAGCATCGATACCGTGATCGAACCCGCTCATGGCGTCGAGCCCAGTGCGACCCAGCTGAAAAAGACCATTGAGCGTATCCGTGAAGCGAACGTCAATCTGCTGTTCACCGAGCTGGATATGGATAACCGCTATGTGAAAACCATCGAAGCGGCAACTGGCGTGCGCCTCTATCATTTTTCCCATATGACCTTCGGCCCCTTTGAGAAAGATAAGGTGTATCGGGAGATGGAGCAGAACCTGATGACCTTAACCCAGGCGCTAAATGCGGCTCTGGCCGCTGAGAATGCTCCGACGGCCCCGGATCAGGGAGAGAAGAGTTGATGAACGCTTATGCATCAGCTGATGTCGGTTTTATGGGCGAAGAGCGTCGGATCAAAGGCCCATCCATCGAACTGGATCAGCTCAGTCTTCGTTTTGGTGAGCATCAGCTGTTCAAACCGGTCAGCCTGACGCTGGCTGCGGGCAAGCTGCATATGCTGACCGGTGCCAACGGTGCCGGTAAGTCATCCTTGCTGAAGTGTATGGCAGGGCTGATGCCCCATCGCGGGGAGATTTTCTGGCATTGGCCTGGGACCTTAGAGGGTGGGAGCAATCCTTGGGAGGGCAAGGACAAGGTTGCCTATATCCCTCAGTTGGAGGCCTTTGATGCCACGCTGCCGATCACGGTTGAGGATTATCTGCTGGCGAGTATTCAGCCCAGAGTCTTTTTCCGTCGCCCGGCGGACAAGGAGCAGCAGCGTCTGGCTCTCTTGCTGTCTACCGTCGGGCTGGATCAGAAGCGCCAGCGCAAAATCGGTCAGCTGTCAGGCGGTGAGCGCCAGCGTCTGCTGTTTGCCCGTGCTTTGGCTCAGGGAGCCCGTCTCTGGTTTCTCGATGAACCTATGAACGGGCTGGACCGCACTGCTCAGGAGCAGATTGTGAAGTTGATTCTGCAACTGAAGGCAGAGGGCTGCACACTGGTGATGGTGCATCATGATTCTGACTTTGTTAACGCCTTTGCGGATCAGGAAATTAAGCTGGTTGATGGCGATGTAAGCCTTCACCGGTCTGATCGTGGGAGGCTTCAATGACCGTATCGCAATTACTGGCTGACGGTGTCGCTGCAGGCTGGCTTCCGGAAGTCTTTCAGTATCCCTTTGTTACTTACGCCTTGATCGCTGCCGTGATGGTAGGGCCGTTATTGGGGGCCTTGGGCACCCTGGTGGTGGTAAAGCGTCTGGCCTTTTTCTCTGAAGCGGTGGGTCATGGAGCTTTGACCGGCGTTGCGGTTGGTATCCTTCTGGGAGAACCCGCTACGCAACCTATTGCCGCTCTGTTTGGCTTCTGTATGAGTTTTGCTCTGGTGCTGCATTGGGTCAAAAGCCGTACTCAGGTGCCTTACGATGCTTTGGTGGGTGTTTTTCTCGCCTTTGCCATCGCCCTTGGCGCTGCGCTTCTGCTGTATGTCGCCAAGAAGGTAAACGTGCACATTCTGGAGAATGTGCTCTTTGGTTCCATTCTGACCGTCACTCCTGCGGATCTGATGTTGCTGGGCGGTATCAGTGTGATTAGCTGGGTGCTGATCTGGCGCTACGGTAATCAGGCCCTGATGTCGGCACTTCAGCCCGATCTGGCACGAGTTCAGGGAGCTGCTGGCCGTAAAACCAACGTCACCCTGTTGGATTACGGCTTTGTCCTGCTGATCGCGCTGATTACCGTTGCTGCCGTGAAAATTATCGGTGCCGTTCTGGTGGGAGCTTTGTTATTGATTCCGGCAACCACAGCCCGCCTGATCAGTGCGAACCTGCGTAGTTTCTTTATACGAACGCTGATGATCTCTACCGGTTGTTGTGTTGCGGGCGTGGTTTTACCCATGGCGATGGAGATTCCGATCCCTTCCGGCGCGGCCATTGTCCTGCTGGCCAGCAGCCTCTTTCTGCTGATGGTGCTGTTACGCCAGCTGGGTTGGAGCCAAAAGCCTGCCTGACCTTTTAATGACCTTATTTTTTAAATATTTTCTGAATCCTTACAGGTACTGTAACCAGCAGGGGAGATTGATCCATGTCTGAACAACTGAATAAGCGGTTGCCGTCTTCCGGCGAGAAATCTCTGTGGGGGCGACTTCAGCATCACTTGCCCTCTTTGTTACTGGCGGTGCTGGTTATAGGCTCTGCTTCTTTACTGATAAGCCGAAACGCTTTGGCCGTAGCCGCTGTAACCCAAACCAAATCAGTAACCCAAACCAAATCTGAAGCCGTGCAGACTGAGTATCTGGCAACGGTTTTGCCGGTCGCGCATCTGTTGAGTCGTGCTCTGCTGGCGGATACCGCTGTGCAGGTGGATTACCTGCCTTCCAAACGCTATCCCGTCAGCCGTATCGGTTACTGGATCGATAAAAAATTACCGGAGGAGCTATCGGGTCTGCCGGCTTATCGGGCGGTTGCAGAAGTGGCCTCTATCTGGCCGGAAGGGGCCATTTATCCGGCGCTGCGCCAGCGCAATATTGGTGTGATTCCGGTGGACTTTGCTGCGCAGATCAAACCGGGAGGTGCCCGAATCAGCCGTTCAGCAGATGGGCAGGCACTGGATTTCTTCTGGCTGAACAGCGCTAACCTCAAGGTGATGACGGCGATTCTGGCGGAAGATTTTGCCCGCATCTGGCCCCAGCATCAGGCGGTGATTCAGCGTAATCAGCAGCAGGCTTTGAGTGCCATTACAGATTATGCACTCAAGCTGGATGAAACCTTGTGGCATCAGGGCTGGGATGGTGTCTGCAGCGACGATCAGGCGTTACAGCCGATGTTGCAGAGTTTGAGTTTGCCATTGTTGGCCGAGAACAAGACTGAAGATCTGACAGGATTCCGCTGCCTCTGGATTGAAGAGGGCAAAAAACAGGATGCAGACAAGGCAAAAGATATCTGGACACTGAACGGCCTAAACCGTTTTGAGAAAACCAGTCTGATACTCTGGTTAGAGGATAATCTGACGCGACTGGAGCAGGTGTCTGGCTAGGTTTTGCTATAGGGGATTAATACTAATAGCCCGAAAGCCAGCCAGGTGCTGGCTTTGTGCGTTCTGGGGCTAAACAATATCGCTAACTCAGTGGATGCGGGCATCCTGCTGAAATTCACCAAGTCCGGCAATGCTGAATTCAGAGAAGCAGATGCCAGCCGGAGTCTCAAACTGCATCATCAGTTTCGGATCGTGACTTGCGTGGTGAATCCGCTGACGGAAACCCTGAAAGACCTGGGGGGAAGTCAGCAGAAAGTGAGCGTCTTTGTCCTGCATATATTGACGGGCTTCACTGCAGGCCAGATAAGTCAGGCGACCTGCAACACTCAGGACGGTGTTATCGATATGGCGAACCTGATGGTGACTGATTTCGGAAGCGATAAACAGGATCAGATCACGGCTGAAGCTTAAAGCCAGAGAGCCTACATGATTGTTGATCTGCATATTCACCAGGCCGGTAACAGCGCCTTGGGCCAGTTCATGCTTTTTAAGTTTGATACGGCCGGGGTGGGGTTTGTGGTGAGTGATACGGTTCAGCGTTTCCATCACCGAGAAGAGTACAGGGTTGATATAGTCCGCACGCATAATATCCACCTGCTAATCCATTTTTGGAGGTTCCGCTCGGCTGCCTTTTGAGCTGATCGAGCGGGTGGCTGAATCCAATAATAGAATAATAACTTTATGATGTATCTATGGGATTACAATTGAAAAACTTTCTAAGATTTGTGTTACAAAAGCCGGGTTTTGTAGCGAAATATGTCTGTCTTTTTTCTGTTGGGATACTATTTATTCTGGGATGAGTGGTTGGTTAACCGTTTGAATCAACCGGTATCGATTTTGATCTGTGGCGTGTTTTAGTGCGATAGTGGTTGGCGATAGGTCGCAGGATGGGAGCGATAGGCATGGAACCCGCATCTTTGTTTTTATGCCGGTTTTTCTGATGTAAATTGGATCTGGGTTGACGGTGGCTTGAGAGCTGCCTTGGGTACCGAGCAGGGTTAGCCCTGCTCATAAATCTCATCGGTTCGGGCGGCCATAATAAAGTCGTTTTTGTGCAGCCCCATAATCTTATGGGTCCACCAGCGTACGGTGACTTTGCCCCATTCGGTAACGATCTCCGGATGATGATTTTCCACCTCTGCGAGTTCCCCCACCGCGTTAGTAAAATTGAGTGCGCTGCGAAAATCCTTAAAGGTATAAACGCGGCAGATCAGTCGGATATCGTCATCCACGACCAGATGCCATTCAGGAACTTCGTTTAACAGATGTTCCAGTTCGTCACCGGTTACCCGGGGTGCATCGGCTCGGCATGCCTCGCAGGAAAATTGGCTTAGCTCGCTCATTATCAGATCCTTCAATGGTTGTTTTTTTCCGGATACTTAACTCTTCCAAGGTTAGTCGATTTTTACGGGCAAGGGTTTAAAACAAAAAAAGCCACGCCGGAAATGGCGTGGCTGAATTTTCAGAAAGGAAAACGAATCAGTCTTTGTACCTGACTGATAACAAAGCGGATCAGATGCCTCAGGCTCAGAACTCAGAAACGCCTGTCTTAAAAACGCCTGTCTTAAAAACTATAGTGCGCCTTAAGCCAAAGACTGCGTCCTGGTTCCATTACCTGAACAGGCTCTGGATTAAAGCTGTCGTTGCGGCTTTCGTGCAGGGTGTAATCTTTATCGAACAGGTTGTTGATACCGGCGTCCAGTGTCAGGTTATCCTGTACCTGATAGCGGGCATCGAGATTAGCAACCCAGTACGAGGGGGTTTCCCGTACATCCTGTCCACCGCAGTCACTGTCATCGTAGAGGCAGACGTCGTCCTGCTTGGTCGCGGAAACCAGCTCAAGACCCGCCTGCCAGCTGTTCTGCAGATAGCGCGCTTTAGCACGTAGTTCCAAAGGCGAGATCTGTGACAGAGCTTCACCGTTGTCATCGTTTTCACCCTTGATCCATGCCAGTTGTGTACTGAACAACCAGTTAGCGTTGATGCGGTGGCTGGCTTGTGCTTCGATACCCATCAGGGTGGCATCCACATTGGTATAACGATCTTTCCCGGTTACATTTGAGCGCAGAATATAATCATCGACCTTGTTCACCCAGCCGCTGACGGAACCTTTGGCAGCTCCCATATTGATCGATAGGATGCCTTCCAGCTGGTGATGTTTTTCCGGTTCCAGTTCTGGGTTGCCGATCCATGTAGATGTCGCGATATAGCGTTCGGTGGCATCTGCGGTGCGTACACTGCGGGAAACAATCGTATCCCATTGCCAGAGTGCGTTGATACTGTGGCTCCACTGGCCAAAGCCTCCGACATTGGTTTCGGTCTGGTCAACGTTACTGGTGCCGTAGAGGTCTTCCGGTGTTTTTCCGGCCATCATGCCGCCGGTAAAGGCTTCATCGGGCCGGCTGGCGCTGGCATCAACCTGATCGACACGAAGACCACCTTTAATACGGTTGCTGCCGTCGAGGGTTGTTTCTGCTTCTGCGAAGAGTCCTATCTGGCGGATATTGGCATCCGGCCACTGAATACCGGCAATCTTATCCATCATCATGGGGAGCTGCTGGTTGGCGTTGCGGGTGTTGTCCTGCAGATCGATCCCGGCTAACCAGTCGATGCGGTTGGTCACCCCGGTTAAGACCAGACGGCCACCCTGAGTATCTGAGGTAGAGGGGGCATCCATCTTCATCTTGGCGGTGAATTCCCGCAGGCTGTAGTTGTCCATCAGATGTTCAACATCGCTCTGATAGATCTCAGCCTTAAGGGTTTTCAGAGAACCCCCGGTAAAGGTGTGATCCAGTTTCAGGCGGATGTTTTCAGCGCGGGCGTAGGGGCTGTCCATACCGGCACCGGCGAAGAGCACGTCGGTTTCTTCGGTTTTCTCAAAGCTGGCCTGAACACGGGTGTTATTGCTGATGGCGTAGCCGCCCATCAGGGTGCCGGACTGGCTCTTGTATGCCGAGCGCACTTCGTCACCGTTACCGTCCTCATAGTTATCGCCCTCAGCGGTGTGGCCAATCACACGGATATAGCCCTGATCACTGCCTGCGGCGACATCCGCAGCCATCTCCCATTTCTCACCATTGGTTTCGTAGCTGCTGCTGACGGAGCCGGTGACCGGTTTGTCTGTAAAGGTTGGCCACTTGCGTTCAAACAGCACGGTGCCACCGGATCCGCCACCGCCATACTGAACGGTGCGGTTACCTTTAATGACCGTAATCCAGTCATAACTGTCGACAGCGGTATAAGTGGTGGGCGGGTCCATACGGTTGGGGCAGCCACCATGCAGATAAGCGCCATCGAGCAGAACATTCACAGCGGTTTGTTTCTGGCCGCGAATAATCGGATCAATGGCGCGCCCGCCCATACGGGTGCCGGAGATGCCATTCAGGCTCTTCAGCAGTTCACCACCATCGGTGACAGGTGCCGGTTGAACACTTTCCAGAGATTGACTCAGATTTTCCTGCTGCTGACCGCGGGTGATTTCGATCACCAGACCTGATTCTGATGCCTGGGGTGCCAGAGTGTTATCTGATGTTTCGGCATAAGCTAATGAAAAGGGAGAGCCAGCCAGCGCGGCCGTAATTGCGAGAGAAAGTAGAGATCGTGCGGGAGTCATGACGCAAACATCCTTAACAAATCAGATTATTGAAGGGGTTGTATTGATAGCTCTTCTTGATGGCTTGTATCGATGGTTCGGATCTTGATGGTTTGTATTGATGGTTCTGGAACTTTTTCCTGAAGGCTAATTCCGCCGGAGCCGCTTTGTCGGTTGGGTGACAGAGTGATGGCTCCGGGAGGAATCGGAATTAGCAACTGCTAATGGTTGATAGTGATTTTAGAGGCTGGGCAGATAATGAAAATGTGGCCTGATGTCACAGTAGGCAGAGTGTCGCAGCGACAATTTGTCGCAAAAAAAAAGCAGGATCTGGTGCTCAATGCATCTTAAAGACGCTAACTGAACAGGATCCTGCCATATGTTTTTTTACGAGTAAAACGACTCAGTCTTTAAAGCTGATGTAGCGTTTGGGATCAGTACAGCGGCTGTTCCGGCCAAACCAGCCAGATTGCGAGAAGACCGGGAATCACACTGGCAACCAGCGTTTCGCTCAATGCTTTCCACCAGGGCTGCTTGTTGTCCTGCCCGGAAGGCCATTTCACCAGCAGTGGCAGAGCCAGTAGCAGAAGCGCCCAGATATTGACATCGGCATAGTAGTGGGCGTAAGCCAGTACCATCAGCCAGACGGCCATAGCACCCTGTGCGATCACCAGCTGGGTACGCGGTTCTGCGGTGATAACACGGCTCAGTAGCCAGACCGCCCCCAGTGCTGAGCAGATACCACCAACCAGTTGCGCCAGCGACAGCGAGCTGGAGATGCCGATCACCAGTGCTGACATCGTCATCATACCGATCAGACTCACCGGAAAGCGGAAGCTGTTGTTCTGACGTTCAGAACCCATAACCACGATACCTGCCACCAGCAGACCGCCAATGGCGTGGCTGACCATCTCAATCAGAGACATACGCCCCACAATCGGTTGAGCGACCACCGCAAAGCTCAGTACCAGAGCAACGCCAAAACCCGCCATACGGATATTTCGTGGCGTACGAATTGCAAGAGCCGGAATCAGCGGCATCAGCAACAGCCAGTCCATCGCTTGCCGGGGCGGGAAGCTCCAGCGGGTATGAATACCCTGAGCGGCTGCTAACCAGGCCAGCCAGATCACCAGAGGGGCCAGCCAGTAGGCGATTTTGCCTTTACCGGTCTGTTCCAGCTTAAAGAGGATAAAGCTGATCACCAGTGCTGCCAGCATGGGATAAACCACAATCGGCAGCAGCATCATCAGCGGTGAAACGGATTCACCATACATATTTGAGGTGTCCTTTATCAGGGAGCGCAGAGCTAAGCTCAGCACTTAAGGTTGTATTATTGAGGCAGCTTCAATGCCCTAAAACAGAGAAAGCGCCCAAGGGCGCTTTCTGCAGGTAAAGCCTGACAGGCTTGTCTTGGTATCAATTACTTACGGATACCTTCGATAAACAGCTCAACTTTGATCTCGTCACCGATACCGCCCAGCATCTGGTCAACACCAAACTCAGAACGCTTAATGGTGGTTGTACCATTGAAGCCGCTGCGGTAGTTACCCCATGGATCTTCGCCTTCACCGATTTTCACGATATCCAGATTTACTTTCTTTGTTACACCGTGCAGGGTCAGCTCACCGGTCAGAACACCCTTCGTCGCACTACCTTTGTAATCGGTAGAGGTGAAGGTGATTTCCGGGAACTGTTTGGTATCCAGGAAGTCCGGGCTCTTAATGTGTTTATCACGGGCTTCGTGATTAGAGTCCAGGCTGTCGGCATCAATCTTTACCGTAATCTTGGATGCCGTCGGTTTTTTATAGTCGTAGCTGTATTCGCCTTCCATTGAGTTGAAACGGGCGACGGTTTCACTGAAACCCAAGTGACTGATTTTGAAAAGAATTGCTGTGTGTGATGGATCAATTTTGTAGTCTGCGGCAAAAGCTGAGCCAGAAATCAGAGCAGCAGACAACAGTACAGGTTTAATCAAAGATTTCATCATGGTTTTTATCCCGTTTTCCCTAAGTTTATTTAAGGCGTATTCATTGAGGCAGCCAGCGGGTTAGCCGTGCTGCATTTGATGGGTTTATTGTAGATCCGATGGATTAGCATGATAATAGGTCTTAAATGCTATTCACTGTTTCTTTTTGGTTAACAATTTTATTGCAAAGTAAGTGTCCGAGTGACGTTTGTTCGCTTTTTAAGACAGACCGTTTTGTGCCGGTTGAGTGTACTTAGGAAATATATATGGATAAATATACAGCTATGCAGGTTTATTGCCGTGTGGTGGAGCTGGAAAGCTTTGCGGCTACGGGGCGTAGCCTGAGCATCTCCACTGCGATGGTGAGTAAACATATTGCTGCCCTTGAGAAAGATCTGGGTATCCGCTTGCTCAACCGTACCACCCGACGGGTGAATCCGACAGATGAAGGTTTGTATTACTACAATCGCTGTCGGTCATTATTAAGCGAGATTGAGGAGCTGGAGTCTTCCGTCACACAGCAGGGGCATGACCCCCGGGGATTGCTGCGATTAACGGCACCCATGGACTTTACCTTGTTACACCTGATTGAACCGATTCAGGCGTTTCAGAAATCATACCCCCTGGTGCGGATTGAACTGGAGCTTGATGATCGTCAGCGTAACCTGACCGCTGATAATTTTGATGTGGCTATCCGCATCGCCAATTTGTCTGACTCCAGCCTTGTCGCCCGAAAGCTGACTCAGTGCCGGGGCGGGTTTTATGCCTCACCGGAATATCTTAAAGAGCAGGGGACACCAGAATCTCCGCAACAGCTTCAGCAGCATCGTTGTCTGTTGTATACCTACCTGACTCAGGACAGAAACTACTGGGTCTTTCAGGATAAGGAGGGGCAACGCCAGAAGGTACGGGTGCACTGGACACTGGCAGCGAATAACGGCCGCGCTTTGTGTGAAGCGGCAGCCCAGGGCATGGGGGTGATTCAGCAGCCGGACTTTATCGCTGCTCCTTTTGTGAAAGAGGGGCGACTGGTTCAGCTGTTTGCGGATTACCCCGGACATGACTTTAATGTCTATGCGGTTTACCAGCATCGTCAGTTTCTTCCTGCCCGTATCGTCGCGTTTGTGGATTTCCTGCGGGATTACTTTGATACCCATAAACGCTGGTAAACAGCACTGTCCTTTGGCCCCCAGTGGATGCCCCGCCACAGGGATAATCGCAAGCTACCCGCCATTCGTGCTGTGCTGGATTTTATCGGTGAGTATACCCAGGACTGGCTTAATGAAAATGAGCCGACTTACACGTCATAGGTTGACCGTAAAGGTTAGTAAAACGCCTGCTAAAACCCGTTACTAAACTGATCAGAACACTTACCCGTCCGTCATTTATGGTTGTGTTATTGTTTAAATATTCAAACTGGGTTTTATGATTTATTTTGGCTGGCGCAGACCTACTTTAAAGTTGAAGAGCGCTGGCCTTTCATTACGCATTTAAGGAAGCAGTATGAAAAACTCCAACGGCAAAATTATCGGTATCGCTCTGATCATCATTGGTGTCGCACTGGCATTCTGGGGCTACGATGTTTATGACTCGGCCAGCTCGCAACTGACCCGTGCCGTCAGTGGCGATACCCCGATTGAGGCCTATGCCGGTATGGGTGGTGGTTTGCTTTGTGTGCTGCTGGGTATTATGAAAGTTAAGTAAACGCGAGCTTTAGCTTCTGATACTAAAAAGCCGGGCATTCCCTCTTTAGGTGGGGGAGTGCCCGGCTTACATTTATGGGGTTATTTTTTCAGGCTATTCCTCGACCTGCTCTAATTACCCTACTCTTCGCCTAAAAAGCCTCCGGTCTGGTGCGCCCAAAGCTGAGCATAAATGCCGCCTTGTTCAATCAGTTCGGCGTGGCTACCCTGTTCCACTACTTCGCCTTTATCCAGCACTACCAGACGATCCAGCGCGGCGATGGTAGAGAGGCGGTGAGCGATAGCGATCACGGTTTTGCCTTCCATCAGGGTGTAGAGACTCGCCTGAATTGCGGCTTCAACCTCGGAATCCAGAGCTGATGTTGCCTCATCCAGCAGCAGAATCGGCGCATCTTTCAGCAGCACGCGGGCGATAGCGATACGCTGACGCTGACCACCGGAGAGCTTCACGCCCCGTTCGCCCACATGGGCGTCGTAACCCTTGCGGCCTTTCGGGTCGGTCAGGCCGAGAATAAACTCATGAGCTTCCGCTTTTTTGGCAGCAGCGATCATCTCTTCTTCGCTGGCATCCGGGCGACCGTAAAGAATGTTGTCCCGCACGGAGCGGTGCAGCAGAGAGGTATCCTGCGTCACCATACCGATCTGGGCGCGCAGGCTATCCTGTGTGACCTCAGAAACATTCTGACCATCCACCCTGATCTGGCCGGATTCCACATCGAAAAAGCGCATCAGCAGGTTGACCAGTGTTGATTTACCGGCACCGGAACGGCCCACAAGGCCCACTTTTTCACCGGGCTGGATATTCAGATTCAGCTGTGGGATCACGGGCTTGTCTTCGCCGTAGTGGAAGACCACATCCTGATAATCGATGCCGCCGTGATCCACGGTCAGCTGTTTCGCTTCCGGCTTGTCCTGTACCTGCAGCGGCTTAGACAGGGTGTTCATGCCATCGACAGCGGTACCGATATTCTCGAACAGCGCACTGATCTCCCACATCACCCAGTGGGACATGCCGTTAAGACGCAGCGCCAGCGCGATGGAGATCGCAATCGCCCCCACGCCGACGATCTCTTCCATCCATAGCCAGATTGATAGGGCGGCAATAGAGAAAGACAACAGATGGTTAATACCCTGCACGCAGAAGTTCAGCCAGGTCACCAGACGCATCTGCACATACACGGTGTCCATAAACTGATCCATACCTTCGCGGGCAAAATCCGCCTCGCGGTTGGTGTGAGAGAAAAGCTTCACCGTGGCGATATTGGTGTAGGAATCGACAATACGGCCACTCATGATTGAGCGTGCATCCGCCTGTTCGGTGGAGATCGCCTTCAGCTTCGGCACAAAGTAAATCTGAATGGCGATATAAAGCACCAGCCAGACCAGCACCGGCATCATCAGACGCCAGTCCGATTGTGCGACCAGTACCAGCATGGCGATAAAAGACACCGCGATATAGACCAGCACGTCCAGCAGCTTCATCACCGATTCACGCACGGCAAGAGCCGTCTGCATCACCTTGGTGGCGATCCGTCCGGCAAAATCGTTCGAGTAGAAAGAAACACTCTGCTTCAGCAGATAGCGGTGTGCCTGCCAGCGGATCGCCATCGGGAAATTACCCAGCAGACTCTGGTGCACCACTAACGAATGCAAGAGTCCGGTCAGCGGCAGTGCAACCAAGGGCACCAACGCCATCCAGAACAGGGTAGAGGCTTCCTTCTCCAGAAAGGTTTTCGGATCCTGAGCGGACAGCCAGTCCACCAATTGACCCATAAAACCAAACAGGGTGACTTCAAGGGTGGCTACACCAGCCGTCAGCACAGACATCAGGATCAGGGGCACACCCATGCCCTTGGTGTAGTGCAGAATAAACTGCAGCAGCTTACCGGGTGGTTGTTGAGGCTCTTCCTTAGGAAAAGCAGCAATCAGGCGTTCAAAAAATGTAAACATGACCGTACTCATCGTGAACAGGTTTCAGGTATTCGGGTTGTCGTCATCGATCACTTGGTGTGGTGTCAGCGACACAGGCAGGAGCGAGCATGATAGAGCAATCAAAAGTACTTACCAGTCCATAGAGATGAATCCGGTGGTCTGCAAGTCAGAAAAATTAATCGACAGGTGGTCTGAAAACGATGGCAAAAAATGCGATACAGCTAAAAGGGACAGGGCGGAAAAAAAGCGAAAAAAGATTCGATTCAGACTTTTGTCTGGGGCTCACTTCGGTATAATGCGCGGCCGTTAATGCCAAAGGCAGGCACACGACCGATCAGGCCTGATAAGTGGACCACCACTTATCAACAGCTCTAACGTGAATCACTTATTCACAGAAGCTATCAACAGTCTGTTTTGCCCCGGCTACAAGTTCACTTGGGTTCCCTCACCCCAACTAATAAAAAGGTGTCACTGATGAGTGCATTCACGTCTGCTCAACAGCGCAAAGCGCTGACCTGGCTGGTGGCTTTCCACCTGCTGATTATCACCTCCAGTAACTATCTGGTGCAGCTGCCGTTTACCCTGTTTGGTTTTCACACCACCTGGGGCGCGTTCAGTTTTCCCTTTATCTTTCTGGCAACCGACCTGACCGTCCGCATCTTTGGTGCTCAGATGGCGCGTAAGATCATCTTTAAAGTGATGCTGCCTGCGCTGCTGGTCTCTTATGGTTTGTCGGTGCTCTTTTTTGAAGGCGCGTTTCAGGGCTTTGCTCAGCTGACCGAGTTCAACCTGTTTGTTGCCCGAATCGCCGTTGCCAGCTTTATGGCCTACGTACTGGGGCAGATTCTGGACGTGCACGTCTTTAACCGCCTGCGTCAGGCGGGCCCTTGGTGGGTCGCGCCAACCCTGTCTACCATTCTGGGTAACGCACTGGATACACTGGCCTTCTTCGCCATCGCCTTCTACAACAGCCCGGATGCCTTTATGGCTGAGCACTGGACTGAGATCGCCATGGTGGATTACGTGTTCAAAATCATCATCTCCTTGTTCCTGTTTGTACCTATGTACGGCGTACTGCTCAACTACCTCAGCGGCAAGCTGACACAGGTTAGTGACGAGCTGAAACCACAGCAGGCGCTTTAATCGTCGATTGCTACAGACAAAGAACTGAGGGGTTCTGAAAGC
The DNA here is from genome assembly GCF_982874595.1 of Oceanospirillum sp. Classification (NCBI taxonomy): domain Bacteria; kingdom Pseudomonadati; phylum Pseudomonadota; class Gammaproteobacteria; order Oceanospirillales; family Oceanospirillaceae; genus Oceanospirillum; species Oceanospirillum sp. The sequence goes on from NZ_CEYNZH010000006.1 coordinate 91,163, forward strand.
GGCTTAACGCAAGTTAAGCCGCTTTTTTTGTGGCTGGGAGCCAGTCACTTTTCTGACTGGGTGAATTCAGGAAATCCCTCTAAACCTTTTCCGCTTTTTCTGTTCCAATAACCCTAACCCTGCAAGGAAACGACTGGGATAGCGATCAGCTCCGGTCTGGCAATGAGGTCTTTTATGAAACGCCGTGTTCTCGCTTTTCTGCTGTTGTTCATTACCGCCACCACCGCTTATGCGGAGCTGAGGGATTACTCCCTGACGCGCTCTGACGGTTCGAATCTTCACTATTACCTGTCTGCGGGCACAAAGCCCAACACCGATACTTTACTGCTGATCCTGCAGGGTTCGGACTGCAACAGTGTGACCCGTATCGACTCTATCTTTACCGATTACCGTAACGTCTGGCCGGAGGCGGATCTGCTGCTGGTGGAGAAATACGGTATTGATCGACAGCTGAGTTACAGCTCTGCTGGTGAGCGACAAGATTGCCCGCAAGCGTACCTGAAAGGGGATAGCCCAAGGCAACGGGTTGCCGATATCCGCCAGGTACTCGATAAGGTAATAAACAATGGGCATTACCCTCAGCTTATTGTCCTTGGTGGCAGCGAGGGGGCGGTTATCGCCAATCTCCTGGCCAGTGAACGGGAGGTCAGCGCCAGCATCGCCTTTAATGGTGGTGGTCGCTGGTTTAAGGATGATGTGCTGCACAGTATTCAGCTGGAATCACCCAACCCAGAGGTTGCCAGAGAAGCGCTGGCCGGGTTTGAAGGTTTCAGCCAACATATTCTGAATAGTCCGCCAACGGATCTTATTGTCAGTGGGCATGCCTATGACTGGTGGCAGCAGATGTTGTCTCTTGATCAGCAGGCGGTATTACAGCAGATTGAGTCACCGGTGCTGCTGATTCAATCCGGGCAGGATCGTTCGGTTTCGCCGCAAAAACAGGCGCAACTGGTCAACGAGTTAAAGGCAGCGGGCAAAGACAATATCCATTATCTGACCTATGATGCGCTGGATCATCAGTTCAACAAGGCTGACGGTTCCAGTGATCGGAAAAGAGTCGTGGCAGATATCCGTCAATGGCTGACAAAAATCCTTGCTCCGTGAGATAGCCAAAACCTATCAACGCCATCGAAACTATCGAGTGTCGCAAATAAGAAGCCTTATCAATAATACACCTGTATTCAATGATAGCTCCGGTTCACCGGGCAAGGCGGGCGACATGAAAAAGGCACTGAATTTTGCGGCGATTCACTTCACGATTGCGTTCACCGTGGCGTTTGTGCTGACCGGTGACATCATCATCGGTAGTTTGATCGCTTTGCTGGAACCGGCTGTTAACACGGTTGCTTTCTACTTCCACGAAAAGGTCTGGAGCCGTTTTCAGATGTTAAAGCTGGCGGCATCAGCCCGGATCAAAACCGGCAGTTTTGCCGTGGTTCACTTCGGCGTTGCCTTTACGGTGGGCTACCTGTTGTCCGGTGACTTTCTGGTGGGTGGTTTGGTTGCTGCTGTGGAACCTTGTTTTAACACCGTGGCTTACTATTTCTTTGAGCGTAACTGGCAGCGTAAATGTCACCAGAGTCAACTTCAGAGCCCGGAACTGGCTTTCTGATTACTCGGTTTTCACTCTTTCTTTCCCTCTCTCCGGTTTGTTTTGGTGCACCCTAAGCGAGCATTTATGGTCTCGCTCAGGGTTTCTACTGGTAGGTAGAATTTGCCGAATAAACCGCTTTTCAATGTCTTACTGATAGACGGCTTTACTGAAGGCTTCCGCTTCTTCAGTGACCGCTTTTGGTGCGGCATTGCGCTCTTCCGGCAGGTCGCTCAGGTATTGCACAAACTCGATTTCGTAACCATCCGGGTCGATAAAGTAGACATTGCGTCGGTAAGGTTCATCAGCGCCATCCTTACTGATCTCGAATCCGGCCTCTGCTAATCGTGTAATGGTGGCATCGATATTGGAGGTAACAAAGGCGATATGAGCCAGCCCCAGTTCGTGCCCGGTCAGATCCCGATTGTGACCGGTGCCGGAGTCATTCAGTGCCAGATACTGATAATCATCGCCGTAGTGCAGCCAGTTTCTGATCTTGCCATACCAGTTACTTTCGCCTTTAGCGCGTACTTTCCATTGGGGAAATGCTGCCCGATAAAACTTCAGTGATGCCACTAAATCGGTAACGACCAAATTGACGTGTTCTAAGTGAATCATCTTCTGCTTCCTTCTTTTAAGTTGTCTTTTTTTGATGTGCTTGCTTTTGTAGAATGAGTGCAGCTTAAAACCTCAAGTTAGGTTGAGGTAAAGACCCTGTTTCAACTTTTTTGCCATTTAATTTTTGATGTCCAGTTTGGGTGGGAAATTCACAGGAGGAATCAGTATGGCGACCCGGGATAAATGGTCGGTGGGGCGGGTGGCAGAGCGCTCCGGGGTTAAGATCAGTACGCTGCATTTTTATGAGCAGCGCGGGTTGATCTCAAGTCATCGCAACCCTGGTAATCAGCGGCGATACACACCGGATGTGCTGCGTCGTATCTCCATTATCAAGGCGGCGCAGAAGCTGGGCGTTACGTTAAGTGAGATCGAGCAGGCGTTTTCGGCTCTGCCGGAAAACCGCACCCCGACACAGAAAGATTGGGAGCGCCTCTCCGCCGGTTGGCAGGAGAAACTCGACCAGCGTATTCGCTATCTGGAGCGTCTTCGGGATCATATGACGGGTTGTATCGGGTGCGGTTGCCTCTCGATGAAAAGCTGCCCGTTGTACAATGCCGAAGATGAGTTAGCCTCAGAAGGAGCGGGGCCTGTGATTCTGGATCGCAACGGTGTTCCCGATTGAGATTCAGGCGTTAACGTGTCGATGTTTATAAAGTGAAGGGTGAAAAAATGCAGGCCATTGAGCAGGTTTTAAGTTTTATTGTTGAGATCGAAAAACTGAAAGACGTTTACCGCAAAACAAAGCCTGTGGGTCTGGATCGGTTTGAGAACTCTGCCGAACACAGCTGGCATGTTTGCCTGTCGGCGCTGATGCTGAAAGAGTTTGCCAATGAACCCGTGAACATCGATCGGGTAATCAAAATGTTGCTGATCCATGATCTGGGTGAGATCGATGCCGGAGATACCATTATCTACGCCAGTGAAACGCCGGAGTTGAAAGATGAAGAAGCCGAAGGTGTTGCCCGCCTGTTAGCGCTCTTGCCGGACGGGCAGGGGGATGAATATATGCAGCTCTGGTATGAATTTGAAGCCGGTGAAACCCCGGATGCCCGCTACGCTAAAGCGATAGATCGGGTGCCCCCTTTGCTGCACAACCTGCACGGCAAAGGGGAGAATCACGGCCACAGCTGGCGCACGCACAATATCAGCCGTGAGCAGGTTCTGGGGCTGAACGCCCGTATCGACAAGGGCAGCAGCGAACTCTGGCAAGCTCTGAAAGGTCAGCTGGAAGAGGCGTTCGATGCCGGTGTGTTGAATACAGGAGCCGGACCGAAAAAATAATTTAGGTATATTTTTTTGCTCACTTTTAAATTCTCCTTGTGCCTCTTTGTTCAAGTTGAAATTCTTGGCCCCCTAATAGTTGATTGTTTTAGTCATTGTAGGATTCGCTCAATTGATAGCTTATTCACGGTACCGGCAGGTTATCTGGTGAGATTTTTTTTGATCTGAATCAGTACGTAATGCTGTAGTAAGAGTAGTCTGAGGATAAAGATTCACTCTCCCTAAATAACCTGATAACTCAAGGGGTTAAGAGATAAATATTAGGGAGAGCATTGATTTTTATCTTTTGATCTCAATCTATATAGATAGAGTATCTGAACAAACAACCAAGGAGAACGATTATGCCAATTGAACATCATGACCTGCTGAGTGAGTTACCGGAATACAAAGAACAGATCCATGAACTGAAAGTGAGCAATGCACACTTCCGTAAGCTCTTTGATGAGTACCATGACCTGACAAAAGATGTTGAGAACATGGAGTCTGAACAGAAGCCTGTTGCAACGGATGTGGAAGAGGCTGCTAAGGTTCGTCGCCTGAAACTGAAAGATGAAATGTTTGCTATGCTGAAGCAAGCTTAACAGTCTGAGTGAGCTGTTGGTTTTTTGGTTAAGCTGAAAGCTTGCTGAATCAGATTGCATTGAGGGTCGCGGCTTCATAACACCGAAGTTAGCGGCCTTTCTGTTTTTTGGCTTCGGGTTGGGCTTATGGCTGACTTTTTCCGAAGCCCGTATTTAACAAGGTGATTGTGCTTATGGATATTCAAGCGATTAAAGACAAGCTGAGTGCAGAGCTGGAAAGCTTAACGTCGCGCCTGAACCATATTGAAAAAGATGTGGCTCAGGCTCACTCCAGTGATTCTGCCGAGCAGGCACAGGAGCGGGAAAATGATGAGGTGCTGGATGAGATCGGTAATGAGACCCTGCACAGCATCGAGCAGATCAAAGCGGCACTGAAGCGAATCGATGAAGGTGAATACGGTATTTGTGAAAGCTGCGGTGACGAGATTGCCGTTGAGCGTTTGCAGATCCTTCCTGAAACCACCTTCTGCGTGAAATGCGCTGAATAAGGGTCTCTATTGTTAGGTGTTGCGCCGTTGCAGCACCTGATATTTTCTTCCCTGTCTCCAGCCTTTCTTGTAGCACCGCCTCTATTTCTCATAGCAGCCCATCTGTCGGCCGTCTTTTATAACGGATTGTAATACCAGAGTGATGCACTGGTGATCAGCCACATAATCACCCCGTAATGCAAATTATTCCTCAGCGCCTGTTTGGCACTGATAAAGTAACGTCCGCGCAGTGACAGATTCATCCCGGACATCGGGCTGCAGGCTGTCCCTATCCCCCAGCTGGCCAGAAAAACCATCGCCAGCAGATCCATCGGCGGATTAGTTGGAACCATCAGCCCACTGATGGTGGCAATACTGATCACCGGATGTACCCCCAGCAGTGACAGCACCAGCATTGCCAGAAGCAGTAACGAGGTCACCAGAGGCGTCAGCTGAGGAATCGGTAGCTGATCGGCATAGAGTGTAAACAAAGTACCCAGTCCTGCAGCCATTGTACCTGCCGCCAAAAACAGCGCCAGTTCATTACCCATACGGGCAAGACGGGTATGGGTATGATTTCTCAATTTTTTGACCACTGGCTTACGTTTGAACAGCAGGACACCAATAGCTGTGAGTGGCGACAGAATACTGATAATCTGCAGCACCGAAAGCGTTGGGAACAGGTAATGGGCGCTGATGACCGCTAGTGCCAGAAATGCCGGTAAGGCAAGACTGCTGATCCGCATCGGATACCCGGTAAAGGATTCCGCCTTGGGGCGTAACTCGAAATAGGTGATCAGCACACCGGTAATTGCCAGCGGAATACCTGCCTGCATCAACGCCAGAAGGTTCGCACCCGGCGCATAGGTCAGGGCAACCGCCACTGCAGCGAAGAAGGGCGACCAGAATGCTCCCGCGCAAAATGCCCGGGACAAAACCTGATGCTGGGTATTCTTCAGCGTATTGCCGTCATGACTGGCAGAGGCAAAGCGATCCGCCATGATAAAAACGATGGACATATTGATCACAGCACCAAACAGATGAACCCCTGCAAGAGTCTGTTTAAGCGCTGAGCGACCTTCCGGCAGAGCTTCCGGTTCTTCATCCGGCTCTTTGGCGGCAACCATGGATAGAAAACTCACCGCCATCAGCATCGCCAACAGATTTCCGTTGGAACTGATCGCCGTTTGCCAGGGCAGATCAGCACCCTGAAAAACACCCCAGCCCATACCGCCGAAACCCACCAGCATCAGTAACCCTGCCTGACGGCGTGTAGCAATCGCCAGCTGACTCCAGCTGAGCGCCAAAGCACTCCAGAGCAGCAGCCCCGGCCAGATCAGAGATAAGTGAGTAAGGGGATTACTGGCGGTCAGCAGTAGCGCCAAAGCCATACAGCCACCGATCAGCTGATAGCGCACAGAAGGCTTACCCTCGGGATTAACCGGAGGCTGCGACAGCTCAGGTTCTTGAGGCTGCCCGGATTGAGAAGGAAGCGAGGTTTGAATGCTGCTATCGGTAGTCTGAGACACAGAGGCCTGCCAGCTGGAAATTGGGTTGGTGTTAGAACTGACCATTAGATAGGCGCATCATACGCTGATGACAGGGCTTTTTCGAGCAGCGGCTGTGGGACAAATTGAGAAATAATCAATCAGTCTCAGGTCTGGCAGACTTGAGCTGCGGGGATTTCCTGTTATGCTCTGCGCCCTTGTAAAACACTGTCCATCAACCAGTGATCAATCTACCGAACGTTGAGGTTATTCCGTGGCCCTACCTGTTGTTGAACCTGAAAACTATGCCGCTCTTCTTGAAGAGAAAGCCAACCGGATTCGTGAGCAATTCGCAGCTTTTAATCCGCCAGAGCTGGAAGTCTTTGAGTCGCCAGCCAGCCACTACCGTATGCGGGCCGAGTTCCGTGTTTGGCACAAGGGTGATGACCTCTTCTATGTGATGTTCGATATCGGTGAAGACCCGAAAACCGACCGCAAAACCGTGCGTATGGATCAGTACCCGGTGGCCAATGAGCGCATTAATGAACTGATGCCTGCCCTGCTGGATGAGATCCGTGATGTGCCGGAACTGCGTCGACGTCTGTTTCAGGTCGAGTTCCTCACCAGTCAGTCCGGCGAAGCCCTGATCACCCTGATCTACCACCGCGCCCTGGGTGATGAGTGGGAAGTGCTGGCCCGTGAGCTGCAAACCAAACTGGGTGTGCGCATTATTGGCCGTAGCCGCAAGCAGCGTGTTGTGCTGGATGTGGACTACGTGATCGAAACTATGCAGGTGGGTGAGCGTACGCTGGAATACCAGCAGGTAGAAAACAGCTTCACCCAGCCAAATGCAGCCCTGTGCGAAAAGATGCTCAACTGGGCAGTGGATGTCAGCAAGGGTGCGGGTGGTGACTTGGTGGAGCTGTACTGCGGTAACGGCAACTTCACGCTGGCGCTGGCAGAAAACTTTGATCATGTGGTCGCAACCGAAATCTCCAAAACATCGGTACGTTCAGCACACTTTAATATCGAGCGTAACGGTATTGAAAATGTGAAGGTTGCCCGTGTTTCCAGTGAAGAGTTCAGCGATGCTTTAGCCGGTAAAACTGAGATGCGCCGTCTGGAAGGTTTTGATCTGGACAGCCGTAATTTCACCACCGTGCTGGTAGACCCGCCTCGCGCCGGTCTTGATGAAAACACCGTGCAGCAGATCGCTCAGTACGACAACATTATCTATATCTCCTGCAATCCGGACACCCTGCATGAGAATATGCTGGCGTTGAATAAAACCCATAAAGTGGTGCGTTTTGCCATGTTTGACCAGTTCCCGTACACCCACCACATCGAAAGTGGTGTCTTTATGGTGCGTCGCTAAGTTTCTGATATGCGTTTAAGCCTGATTATCCGTATCAGGACTGATGATGCAAAAAAGCCCTGCCAACCGTTATTCGTATCGGTTGGCAGGTTTTTTTTATGCTTGGCGTTACAGATGTACTGCGGAAAATCAGCCGGAAGGGTAGAGGTTAGGCAGTGGCTGACTCTTTTCAGCGGTTTGCAGCCTGACCTGTTGGCTTGCTTCTGCCAAAGGCTGACCCTGCCAGTTTTCAGGTGCGGCATCCGGGCCAAACAGGCTCATCTGTAGCTGGCGCAGTGCCTGATCAAACTCGGGGGTGGTTTTTGGCGCTTCCATCTTCTGCCATTTCTGCCAGGCATCCCATGCCGCTCTGGCTTTATTTTGTTGGCAGGCATTTAAAAGCGCCTGCCGGAAAATCGGATTTTCTTCAGCAGAGGCCATATCCCCTTGAACGGCCAGCCCACTGCCAACACTCAGACCATGAAACAGTTGCTGACGGGCAAAGGTCAGTTGCTGTTTGATCTGCCAGAGAAAGGTTGCCAATATCGCACTTAAGGTGGCAAAGATCAGTGTGCTGATCTGCCAGATAAAGCTGTTGTCATCACCTTTTGCAATCGCTGTGGTCTCTCTGGCCTGTTTGGGGATCTCTGCAACCGGTTCCGGTTCTTCGACCTTGTTCGGGTCCGGACTGATGGTCAGTGGCAAGGAATCCAGCGTGGCGTATTCCAGCTGATCGGTTTCGGTATTCCACCAGGGAACCCGCAACTCAGGTAGCTTCAGTGGACCGGTTTCCGTTGGAATCAAGGCAATACTCAGGGTTTTCTCGCCCACCATACCCGTGCCTTTACCGTTCAGGTTTTCCGGCATCTCATTCAGTTGAGGCTGTTCCGGATACTGGCGCACACCCGCTATTGGAGACATAACCAGAGGAGGAAGTTGGGCCGCTGTCAGTCCCTGTGCTTTAAGGGTTAGCTTTCGCGTCAGGGGCGTGCCCTCTTGCCACTGGGCGTAGTTACCGCTCCATTCCTGGCTGAGTGTGACAGATTTGGCGGGAAGCCATTGAGCGTTGGCGGGGAAGCTATCAGGCACTGGTAGAACATTGATTTTATGTTCCGGGCTTTGAATGCGGATATGTTTCAGACCACCCAGTGAGTAGCGGTTTTGGATCCGCACCCGACCACTGAAGGTCTGTGGTGGAATGATAAGTTCGCCACTGCTTTGCGGGTAAAGTGCAAACTGCCATTCAGCGACATTGTAGAGACGGCCATCGATACGGGCTTCAAAGTCTTTACGGTTGCCCAGCTGTACCATGAGTACGTTATCCAGATCCAGATCGGTAAGGCCATGGTCTGAAATGCTGGTGGCGTAGTAGAGGCGCAGGGTATAGATCAGCTGCTGTTGCACGTAGATCGCATTGCTGTGGTCGATCTCGCTATGCAGAAAGACATCGGCGCTGGCTTGAGTGTTTGCGGGTTTAGGCTGCACCTCAAGGGTGATGGGGGAACTGGTGGCATCTCCAATAGAAATGGCCGGAATAATCAGGGTACCCGTTCGTTTCGGGAAAAGGGTTACTTCCCAGATCCGCTCTGAACGGTTGACACCATCGATGATAATAATATTGGTTCTTGGCGGTTGAGCCCGTACTTCAAAATCCTGATAGAGCTCGCCCAGGTCAGGTTTACCAGTGAGCTCAAGTCCCGGTGATTTCAGAAAGAGCGTCACGCTTTCATTTTCCATCAGCCGGGTTCGGTCAACGCTGGCTTCAAGGTCATTAGCCTCGGCGATGTTGGCGAACAACAGGCTGCTGATCAGCAGACAAAGCGCTGCGAACAGATCGATGAACGATAATCGGTTTTGAATCGGGTTTACCATGGTGCTCGTCCTTCGGGCAGCGGTTCACGGTTCTGATTGGCTTCATACTGAAATTTGCGGCGCAAAAGTCCTGCCGGATCATCCGGAATCCGGCGCAGCCACTGTTCAAGAGACAGTTCTTCTTCACTCATCCCTTCGGTGGTTTCGGGAGTTCCCGCTACAGATGATGCGCTCTGATCTTTCAGTTGCTGTTTTTTCTGCTGTTCGGCCAGTTTATCCAGCACGCTCTGGTCCAGTTCTTCATCACCGGCGGCATCGTTTTCGTTAGGATTGCCGAACATAGATGAGTCATCATCCGGGCCAAACTCATGATTCTGGCTGCCTGCACCCTGCTTTGGTGCCGTATCTGAGCGGTTTTCAGAACCTTGCTGTTCAGGAGCGGATTGCTGAGAACCGTTCTGACCCGACCGGCCGTTTTGCTCAGACCGGCCCTGTTGTTCTAAAGGCGGTTGTTCAGAGGGTTCTTGGCCGGAGGATTGTTGTTCAGAGGAGCCCTGTTCAGACGATTGCTGGTTTGGGTCGCTGTTGCTCTGATCTTGTTGCTCTTTGTTCTGTTGCTGGTCTTGCTGCTGTTGCAGCAGTTTTTCCACCAGAGAACGATTGTACTCGGCATCCTTCAGGTTCGGGTTCTGTTCCAGTGCTTTGCTGTAGGCGCTCATGGCTTCATCAAGGCGGCCCAGTCTGGCAAGGGCGTTACCTCGGTTGTAGTGAGCCTGCGGTGTGTCGCTCTTGGCAAACTCGCTGACCGCCTGCTGATAATCCTTCTGGCGGTAGTAGGCACTTCCTCGCCACAGGGGGGCTTCCAGAAGTTGTTCTGCTTCGTTGTATCTGCCTTCTCTGAAAGCTGCTTCCCCTTCGCTTTGTGGGTCAGAAGGCCAGAAGGCGAATACGGGCTTAGGGGCTGACAGCAGAATCAGTAACGGTAGCATCAGCAACCAGTTACGGCGGAAGGCCAGGGCTACTAAAGGCAGTACCGGCAGCAGGAACCAGTGGCCTTGTTCAATCCAGAGAGGCAATTGCGCCTGAGTCTCTTTGATCTGCTGCTGATCGATCTCTATCGGCAGCAGGTCGTTCAGGTCCTCTTCATCCAGTGTGATGGGGTGTATCCGCCCGCTCACCGAGTCGGCAAAACGTTCCAGCTCTTTCTGGTCGAGCTGGCTGATAATCACGTTGCCGTTCTGATCTTTGACAAATCCCTGGTCATCCAGAGGGATCGGGGCTCCGGCTTCACTACCTACCGTCATGATACTGAGACTCATCTCTTTAGGTAGCGCTTTGCGAATACCTTGTTGTGCTGTCTGATCCAATCCGTCGGTGATGAGTAAAAGGCGGGCTTTCCGGAAGCCGGACTGATGAACCAGCTCAATAGCTTTGTTAATACCCACTTCGGCAGCGCTGCCCAGTTCCGGCATCATCAGGGGCTCCAGCGCCGGAAGCAGATTACGAATGGTGGCGGTGTCCTGAGTCAGGGGAGTAACGGTGTGGGCATTACCACTATAAACCACAAGGGCTGTCATCCCTTCTTTTCGTTGTTTGAGCAGGTCCTGCAGTTTTTGTTTGCTTCGGGTGATTCGGTTCGGTGGCAGGTCTTCTGCCAGCATTGACAGGGAAAGATCCAGAACGATGACCAGATTATCCTGTTTGATCAGTGCGGGACGGGATTGCTGGCTCCAGCTGGGACCCGCCAGTGCGACCCCGGTCAGACACAGGGCAAGTAGGGTCCATAGCAGATAACTGGGTTGTTTCTCTGGTTTGGCCAGCAGTTGTTGCTGAAGATCCGGGCGCATGCGGTCCTGCCACGGATTACTGGCATGACGAAAACGCAGATACCAGAGTACCTGAATGATAACGATAGGTATCAATACCAAAGCCCAGGGGCGGGCAAAATGAAAGCTATCCAGCAGTTCCACAATCAATCCCCATCCTGTGTGCTGTTGATTCCTGATGAGGGGCTGGCAGGTTGTTCCTGCCCACTGACTTGTTGTCGCCAGTAGATCAGAAACCAGCGACCGGCAAAGGCACAGATCAAAGACGCAAAAACAAGCAGCAAGGGCCAGTGCATCAGGCTGATTCGCGGACGAAAAACCTGGGCTTGCTGTTCGATCGGTTCCAGTCGGTCAAGTTCCTTGTAGATCGCATCCAGCTCTTCGGTACTTCGGGCCCGAAAGTAGTTTCCCCCGGTCGTTCGGGCGATATTGCGTAGCGTGATCTCATCCAGATCCTGTGATGGATTGATACGCCGGGTCATGCCGAAGAGGGTTTGAACCTCCAGTTCATCAGCCCCAATACCTACGGTGTAGATTTTAAGTTTTTGACCGGCTGCCAGTTGAGCTGCCTGGATTGGGTCGATAGATCCGGCAGTATTGGCACCGTCTGTCAGCAGAACCAGAATCCGGCCATCTTCCGGCTGATCTTTCAGACGTTTGACCGCAAGGCCAATCGTATCGCCGATTGCGGTCTGATCACCGGCCATTCGGGACTGGATTTCACTTAACTGGGTAGAAACGGTTTTGCGGTCATGGGTCATGGGGACATGCAGATAAGCCTGAGAACCGAAGACGATGAGCCCTAAGCGGTCACCTTCTCTGCGGAGAACAAAATCGGATACGATCTCTTTAACCGCTGTCAGACGGGGGATACGTTGTTTATTTAACACCATATCATCCATCTCCATACTGCCGGATATATCCACGGCCAGCATCAGGTCACGGCCTTTATTCGGCAGGGGCTGAGGTTCGCCGACCCATTGAGGGTGGGCGGCCGCGATAATCAATAGCAGCCATAACCACCCCCCCATCAGCAGGCGGAGGGTTTTACGCTGGTTACGCAGGGTGCCGCTTTTTACACTTTGCTGGGAGCTTAGCCAGACAACTCTCAAACGATAATGCCGTGGAGCGGCAGGCGGCATAAAACGATAAACCAGCCAGGGCAGGGGTAGCATCAGAAACACCCAGGGCCAGATAAAAGAGATCTGACCTAAGGGTGCCAGTGGGCCGGAGAAGATATCCAACTGGGTGATGGTATTTAAAGCTGTCGCTTGATCCACCGTTTCACCACCTCAATCAGGGCGTTTTCATCAAAGCTATCAGGTGACGGTTCGTAGGCCTGAATGAGTACCTGGCCGTCACCGTTGCTGAAGTCTTTGGTGCGGCCGCTACGGTCGAGAAACTCAAGCCAGTGTTTGCCAGCCAGCGGAGAGATCTTTTCCCGGTCATAGTTGATCATTGCCATTCGACGCAGCAGCATATTGAGTTCGTTCAGCAAGCGCTGATGTTGGCCGTGTTCTTCAAAACGGGTTCGCATTAACTCCAGTTCTTTCAGTGCATAGCGGCGGGTTCGGGTCCGCAGATAATAACGGCGGATAAGAAAGCTGAGAACCACCAGGGTGATAACGCTGGCAACAGATATCCACCAGACGTTAAGGCTGGGTGTCCAGCCTCCGGAAGGTTCCGGAATGTGGATATCTCTGAGTTGCTCCAGCAGTCTGGAGGCCTCTTGGGTTACTTGTGCGGTGCTCATGTAAGCGGGGCTCCTGCCGAGCTCTGATTATGTGTAATGAATCGTGTTGTAATGGTCAGATGCTTCTGTCGACATATATCTGTTTTGACGATTGATCCGCTTGTTCAGATATCTGTTTGTTGTATCAGGCTTTTTTATACCAAAACAGGGGTTTGGATTATACTGGTTTAAAGTGGATTTTACCGGGTAGCTTTGGCAAAAAACTGTTTCAGTTTGTCAGCCGGTTTCTCCTGTGTGGACAGAGGTATAAAGTGCCCCCGTGCCTTTTGCACGTATTGCTTAAGGGCTGTTTGATGCAGATCAAACTCTTTTCGGTACCGCTCCTGTTCGCTGATTTTCGTTCCGTCGTAGTAATAATCCTGCTTGCCATCAGTCAGAAAGCAGGAGCCGCCCGGCAGTTCCCGTTCCAATGGGTCGCTGATCTGAATCGCTACCAGATTGTGGTTTCGGCTCAACTGGCTCAGGGCCGATGCGTCTTCAAGATCCAGTGACCAGAAATCGCTGATCAGTATGATGAGGCTGCCGTGCCCCGGCTGAGCTGCTATCTGTCGTAATACCTGATTCATTCGGCCCGGTTTGGCCCGGCTGGCTTTGTCGGTGATCTGCCATCCAAGATCGCAGCTGTTTTTCAGCAGTGGCAGCAGACCTTTGTGGCGGGCCTTGGGTTTGACCAATCGGGTTTCATCACCATTAAAGACGAGCCCACCGCAGCGATCCCCTTGGTCGCTTAGCGCCCAGCCCAGAATCGCAGCCGTATTGGCAGCCTGTTCTGCTTTACTTCTTTGACTGCCAAAGAGCATGGAAGCACATAAATCCACGACCAGGTGGATTGGGCGCTCCCGTTCTTCCATAAAGACTTTGGTGTGCGGTCGGCGGGTACGTGCGGTTACTTTCCAGTCCATCAGGCGAATATCATCACCGGGCTGGTAATTGCGGATCTCACTCAGCTCCATGCCGCGGCCCTGTTGCCGTGACCTGTGCTGGCCTGCCAGGGTGGAGCCTGTTGGCGAGCGCAGGTTGAGTCCCAGTAGGTTTTTATGCTCCTGCAAGCGTGTCAGCTTTTCCAGCCGGAGTTCCGGTAGAAAGGGTGTTGCGCCTTGCAGTTGATGCTCGGGCTGCAGGCTTTTGCGGATCTGTCGCCAGGCGGATTGCAGCATTAACTTACCGGGACCTGTTGCAGCAGATGAGCGATAATCTGGTCGGCACTAAAGCCTGCTGCTTCCGCTTCGTAGCGCAGTAGCAGACGGTGACGGAAGACATCCGGTACCATCGCCTGTACATCTTCCGGTGTGACAAAGTCACGGCCTTCCAGCCAGGCATGTGCGCGGGAGCAGCGGTCCAGTGCCAGGGTGGCGCGTGGGCTGACACCGTATTCGATCCACTGGGCGAGATCTTTGTTATAACGATCTGGCCGTCGGGTCGCATCAACCAGGTGCACGATGTACTGCTCAATGCTTTCAGCCATGTAAATATCCAGCACCTCTTTACGGCCCTGGATAATCTCCTGTTGGCTGACAGTGGGAAGTGCTTTGCTGTTGGTTTCACTATCCAGCAGCTCTTTTTGCTCATTGCGGATCAGGCGCAGAATCTCAAGTTCTGCTTCAGCGCTTGGATAGTCCAGATTGGTATGCAGTAAAAAGCGGTCCAGCTGGGCTTCCGGTAGGGGGTAAGTGCCTTCCTGTTCGATCGGGTTCTGGGTTGCCATCACCAGAAAGGTTTCCGGTAGCGGATAACTGGTGTTGCCTACGGTGACCTGGCGTTCCGCCATCGCTTCCAGCAGTGCTGCCTGTACTTTGGCGGGTGCACGGTTGATCTCATCGGCAAGAACAAAGTGATTAAACACCGGCCCCTGCTGAAAGCTGAAACTGTTATGTTCCGGCCGGTAGATATCGGTGCCGGTAATATCGGCGGGCAGCAGATCCGGAGTGAACTGAATGCGCTGGAAATCACCCTCAAGACAGTCCGACAGAGATTTGATCGCCTTGGTCTTTGCCAGTCCCGGCGGGCCTTCAACTAAGAGATGGCCATCGGCCAGCAGGGCGATCAGAAGTCGGCTGAGCAGCGTTTCCTGCCCGATGATCTGACTTTTTAAGTGGTCATGCAGAGACTGAAAAGCGTCGCGAACACTCATGGTTATCCTTACATTGCCGGGTCTTGCGCTGTTCTGTTGTGGTTTCGGAACAGGCTCGGTGCTGAATCATGATCCGCAGGTACGTCCGAAGGCAGAACCGGTTACGGGTGCTGGCTGTTCGGGTTCTGTAACCTGCGTTTAAGACAGTCAGCGAGTATAACGAGATTAGTTTCTGACTGGCTAGGGTTCTGATCAATGAAATTCTTTGAGGTTCCTGTAAAAAGTAATCCTCTGATTTTTAAACTAAACTTTGATCTGGAAGAAACCTAAATGATGGCGGAAGGTCGCTTTAGCGCAGTTTTCGTGCTGTGGGCGCGACCTCTTATGTTGTTCGCTTCTTCCCCTATGCTTTTTTGTAATACATCATCGGTACAGTGGTTGATTTGTACTATGTTTTCAACAAAGCTATCCCATAGAGAACAGGTGTTATGCCTGTTTTATTATGGATTTAAGTCACATAAAGTCATCCCGGTATCATCTCTGAGGTTAATTGACGATGTATCAAGCCAGTGAAGGTCATAAACAGTTTCTCGGTCTTCTGGAAGACCAGCTCACACAAAAGTTTTCTGAAAAACAGGCAAAAGATATCAGCACTTTTGCCGGTCTTTATTACGCATCTGCTTCCTTAGAAGAGCTGACGGAACGTCGTTCGGATGACCTGTACGGTGCTACTGTTTCTGCGTGGAACTTTGTACAGAAACACGATAATACCGAGCCTAAAATCCGTGTTTATAACCCGGACTTTGAGCAGCACGGCTGGCAGTCTACGCACACCGTTATCGAAGTGCTGCAGCGTGATATGGCTTTCCTGGTGGATTCTGTTCGTATCGAACTGAACCGTCGTGGCTTAACGGTTCACTCGATCCATAACGCGGTGCTTAACTTCCTGCGTGATGACAAAGGCCAGATGACTGAGCTTAAAGGCCGCAGTGAAACCTACAAAGATGGTAAGGGCAGCGCTGAGTCTCTGATCTATATTGAGGTGGATCGTCACACCGATCAGTCTGAGCTGGATGAACTGCGTGACAGCCTGGCCGAAGTGCTGGCTGAGGTATCAACCGCGGTTGAAGACTTCGATCATATGGAGCAGAAATGCTTTGAGCTGGTTGATGCTCTGGCAGCAAGTCGTCCTGCTCATCTGGCAGAAGAGGATGTTAACGAAGCCGTTGATTTCCTGAAGTGGCTGAACGATGAACACTTCACCTTCCTGGGTTATGACGAGTACGAAGTTGCTGACGAAGATGGCAAGAAAGTACTGAAACTGGTTCCGGGTTCTGAGATGGGTGTCCTGAAACTGGATGATCCGCGTTACAACCCTCAGGACCGTAACGAGCTGGCGCTGGATGGCCGTCAGTTTGTCCTGATTCCTGAACTACTGACCTTCGCAAAAGCCCCTGAGCACGCTCGTGTTCACCGTCCTGCGTACCCGGATTACATCCGTATCAAGCGTTTTGATGACAAGGGTAATCTGGTGGGTGAGAGCCGTTTCCTGGGTCTGTACACCGCTTCTGTGTACAACGAAACCCCACGTAACGTACCGATCCTGCGTAAGAAAATTCAGGCGGTTCTGCAGGCTTCCGGCCTTGATCCAAATGGCCACAACGGCAAGCAGCTGATTCAGATTCTGGAAGTGTATCCGCGCGATGACCTGTTCCAGATCGGTCTGCACGAGCTGACTGAAACTGCGGTTGCCATCATGAACATCCGCGAGCGCCGCAAAGTACGTCTGTTTATCCGTGAAGACCGCTTCGGTAAGCTGTTCTCCTGCTTGGTTTATGTGCCGCGTGACATCTTCAGCACGGAACTGCGCCACAAGCTGCGTGACCTGCTGTGTGAAGAGCTGGATGCCCACGGTAATGAGTTCCACACCTACTTCTCCGAGTCTGTGCTGGCCCGTTCTCAGCTGATTCTGCGTTTCAATGGCGATACACCGCCTAAGTACGATATCCGCGCGATTGAGAAGAAAGTGATTCAGGTAGTTCGTTCTTGGAGCGATGATCTGGCAGAAGCGCTGGTTGAAGGTTATGGCGAAGAGAAAGCAAACGCTTACCTGCGCCTGTACCGTGATGCCTTCCCGGCCAGCTACCGTGAAGATTACAGCCCGCGTACCGCTGTTTTTGATATTGGTTACATTGATGAGCTGAACGACAAGCGTTCGGTGACCATGTCTTTCTATCGCCAGCTGGAAGCTGAAAACAACCATCTGCAGTTCAAACTGTTCCATAAGAACGAGCAGCTGCCTCTGTCTGATGTGATTCCGGTTCTGGAAAATCTGGGCATGCGTGTTGTGGGTGAGCACCCGTACGAGATTGCCCGTGGCGATGGTGAAGTGATCTGGGTTCACGACTTCTCCCTTGAGCCATCATCCGGTCAGCTGGATGCCCCTCTGGTGGAAGTGCGTGATGTTTTCCAGGAAGCCTTCGAGCAGATCTGGAACGGTTCCGCTGAAAATGACAGCTTTAACCGTCTGGTACTGACCTCACGCCTGAACTGGCGTCAGGTGACGGTACTGCGTGCGTATGCCAAGTACATGAAACAGATCCGTTTCAGCTTCGGTCAGAGCTATATCGCTACAACGCTGGGTAACCACTCCAATATCACCAGTATGCTGCTGGAGCTGTTTACGCTGCGTTTCGACCCTAAGGCGAACTACTCAGAGTCGATTGAAGAGTCTCTGGTTAACCGCATTAAAGAGTCGCTGGATCAGGTTCAGTCTCTGACGGAAGATATGATTCTGCGTCGTTACATGCAGTTGATGCTGGCAACGTTGCGTACTAACTTCTACCAGCTGGACAACGAAGGCGGTATTAAGTCTTACGTCTCCTTCAAGCTGGATACCAAACAGATTCCGGATGTGCCGCTGCCGCGTCCTATGTTCGAGATCTTCGTTTACTCTCCGCGTGTGGAAGGTGTGCACCTACGTGGCGGTAAAGTGGCCCGTGGTGGTCTGCGTTGGTCGGATCGTCACGAAGACTTCCGTACCGAAGTTCTGGGTCTGGTTAAAGCTCAGCAGGTTAAGAACTCTGTGATCGTGCCTGTGGGGGCGAAAGGTGGTTTTGTCAGTAAGTGTCCGCCTGCAAGCGGCGACCGTGACGATATCCTGCAGGAAGGTATCGCCTGTTATAAAACCTTTATCAACGCCCTGCTGGATGTGACCGACAATCTGGTTGAAGGTGAAGTGGTTCCGCCTAAACAGGTGGTGCGTCACGATGAAGATGATCCGTATCTGGTTGTTGCAGCCGATAAAGGCACCGCAACCTTCTCAGACATCGCGAACGGTATCTCTGAGGAACACGGCTTCTGGCTGAAAGATGCCTTCGCATCCGGTGGTGCTAACGGCTACGACCACAAGAAAATGGGTATTACAGCCCGTGGTGCGTGGGTTTCTGTACAGCGTCACTTCCGTGAATTCGGTCATGATGTTCAGAATGAAGATTTCACCGTTGTGGGTATCGGTGATATGAGCGGTGACGTATTCGGCAACGGTATGCTGCTGTCTGAGCACATTCAGCTGGTCTGTGCCTTTAACCATCTGCATATCTTTGTTGATCCGAATCCGGATGCTCTGAGCAGCTTCCGTGAGCGTCAGCGCTTGTTTGATCTGCCGCGTTCAAGCTGGGCAGACTACAACGCGAAACTGATCTCTGAGGGCGGTGGTATCTTCTCCCGTTCGGCCAAATCCATCGTGATTACGCCTCAGATGAAAGCACGTTTTGATATTCAGGAAGACCACTTGTCACCGAATGACCTGATCTCTGCGGTTCTGAAAGCACCAGTAGATCTGGTCTGGAACGGCGGTATCGGTACCTACGTGAAAGCAACCTCTGAAAGCCATGCCGATGCGGGTGATAAGGCTAATGATGGCCTGCGTATCAATGGTAACCAGATGCGTGCCCGTGTTCTGGGTGAAGGGGGTAACCTGGGTGTGACTCAGCGTGCCCGTATCGAATACGGACAGCACGGTGGCGCATCAAACACCGACTTTATTGATAATGCTGGTGGCGTGGATTGTTCTGACCACGAGGTAAACATCAAGATTCTGCTGGCTGAGCTGGTGGAACAGGGTGATATGACCGAAAAACAGCGTAACCAGCTGCTGGAAGCGATGACCGAAGAAGTCGGTGATCTGGTTCTGAAGAACAACTACAGCCAGTCTCAGGCCCTGAGTTTGGCTAAGATCATGGCGAAAGAGGGCATCGGTCAGTTCCGTCGCTTTATCAACGCACTGGAAAGTGAAGGCAAGCTGAACCGCGAGCTGGAATTTATCCCAGGTGATGATGAGTTGCTGGAGCGTTTCAACCAGGGTGAAGGTCTGACCCGTGCAGAGCTGTCGGTACTGATTTCCTATGCGAAGTCTGACCTGAAGCAGGCGCTGCTGGCGACAGAAGTACCGGACGATAGCTTTATTGAGCGTGAAGTCGAGCGTGCTTTCCCTCGTGTTCTGATGGAGAAGTACAAGCCTGCGATGTACAACCACCGCCTGAAGCGGGAAATTGTATCGACTCAGCTGGCAAATGATCTGGTGGATCACGGTGGTATCGCCTTTATTCATCGTCTGATCGACTCCTCGGGTGCCGAGGCTGCCGAGATCGCCCGTGCCTACGTGGTAACCCGTGAAGTCTTTGGTATCCACAACCTGTGGAGCCAGATCGAAGAGCTGGACAACCGTGTCGACAGCTCGGTTCAGTACGACATGATGCTGGAACTGATGCGTCTGATCCGTCGTGCAACCCGTTGGTTCCTGCGTCCGCATCTGGCCAATCTGCCGGTTCGTGATGTGATCGAACTGTACGAGCCGAAAGTTCGTATGCTGAGCGAAGGGATTGGTGAGCGTCTGCGTGGTGCACAGCTGGAGAGCTGGGCCCAATCCCGTGAAGATCTGGTCAGCAAGGGCGTTCCTGAAGCACTGGCGGATCAGGTTGCGGCAACTTCTGGTCTGTACTCTCTGCTGGGTATCGTGGAAGCGGAACGTGCCACTGGTGAGAAACTGCAGCGTGTTGCAGAAGTGTACTTCGAGCTGGGCCACCAGCTGGATCTGCAGTGGATTAGTCAGAAGATCACTCAGCTGAATGTTCATGACAGCTGGGAAGCGCTGGCCCGTGAAACCTTCCGCGATGATCTTGACTGGCAGAGCCGCGCTCTGGCGATCAGTGTGATTCAGATGGAAGATGGCGCGCTTGACGTTGAAGGTCGTGTGACTCAGTGGATGACACGTCACCAGCATCAGGTGAACCGTTGGCAGACCATCCTGCATGAGATTGAAAGCGGCAACAAAGCCGACTTCCCGATCTACTCAGTGGCCATGCGTGAACTTTTTGACTTGGCACAGATGCAAATGGAGGCATAATATGCCCCATGCAGGAAGTCATCATTTCACTCAGCTTAAGTGCTGAAAAATATCTTGAGTATTATCGCGGTTACGCTTCCGGCGTAATCGCTTACGATACCCTCGGCAGGCGGGTGCAGTTACCCGCCTCCGTGTTGCGCCAGTTTGTTACCCACAAGGGGATTCATGGTGTATTCAGGGTAACGTTCGGACCCGGTAATAAGTTCAAGAGCATAGAAAGGGTAGCCTGAAAGGGCTGCCCTTTTTTGCGTGCTGAGCAATAAATAACGAATAAGGACTATGGATTTGAAGGATTCAATTTTTGCGACGATCTTAGCTGGCGTATCTGTATTTGTGGTTGGGCAGTTTGTTTTGAAGCTAGTTTTAGAGCCAATTGTCGGTTTTAAAGAGAGCATTGGTGAGGTAGCTGCTTTCTGCTTAAGATATCGAGCGAAAATCACTAATCGTCGAGCAACACTGGAAATGCAAGAAGACCTGAAGTGCTTAATTGCTTCCATGAGAGCAAAGCGCCAAGCGATACCTTTTTACAGGCTGTTGAGATATGTCTTTGCTCTCCCTAGCGATAAGAATCTTGTTGCTGCTTGTCAGTCAATGAACTTAGTTTCTATGGAGATGGTTAAAGAGACATCCAGACAAAATGAAGATCTACCTGGATGTATTGAGATTATGTGGGAGATTCAGAATGTCGAAACTTGTCTTAATATTCGACTGGATTACAGTGATAGCTAGCAGGTCCATATAGAAGAGAGTCAACCCTTATCATTTCACTGTTAATGCTTTTAGTGCGCTGTCAGCGTATAATTCCGCCGTTTTTCATCCGCTTTGATGCATCGCTTTCAGGAGTCCTGTCATGTACGGTTTAGCGCGCAATATTCTGTTCCGTTTTTCTGGTGAAACGGCCCATGAGTTGGCTTTGGATGGCCTGAATGCCGCCAATCGTCTGGGTGTTTTGTCTCCTTTTGTGGCAAAACCGGTTCAGGCTCCGGTTGAAGTGATGGGCATTAAATTTCCGAATGCTGTCGGTATGGCGGCGGGGCTGGATAAGAACGCTGATTATCTGGATGCGCTGGGCACGCTAGGCTTTGGTTTTGTTGAGGTAGGTACGGTGACCCCTAAACCTCAGCCGGGTAATGACAAGCCTCGTCTGTTCCGTATTCCGGAGAAAGAAGCCATCATCAACCGTATGGGCTTTAACAACAAAGGTGTGCATCATCTGGTTGAGCAAGTTAAGCAGCGTAAGTTTTCGGGTATTGTCGGTATCAATATCGGTAAGAACCTGACCACCTCGGTCGACGATGCAGAAAAAGATTATCTGTACTGCCTGAAAGAAGTTTATCCACACGCGGACTATGTCACGGTTAACATCTCTTCTCCAAACACTCCTGGGTTGCGTAGTCTTCAGTTTGGCGAAACCCTTGAAGCGCTGCTGCGAGCGCTGAAAGAGGAACAGACCCGTCTGGCTGAACAGCATCAGCGTTATGTACCGATCGCCGTTAAGATCGCTCCGGATATGACTGATGATGAGATTAAGCTGGTAGCGGATAACATCCGTAATCAGAAGATGGATGCGGTGATTGCAACTAACACGACGTTGGATCGTGATGCGGTTCTTGGACTGGATAATGCAGATGAAGCCGGTGGCCTGAGCGGCAAACCGGTACGGGATAAGTCCACACACGTCATTAAAGTGCTGGCGGAAACCTTGCAGGGCGAACTGCCGATTATCGGTGTGGGGGGTATTGATTGTGCCGAAGCCGCTTGTGAAAAGATTGAAGCGGGTGCGAGTCTGGTTCAGGTTTACACCGGTTTTATCTATCAGGGTCCTAAACTGGTGAAAGAAGTCGCTGAAGCGGTTGCTGCTTTACAGGCGTCCCGTAAGTCTTAATCGTTTTGAACGATATTTCAGGCTGATACTAAAAAGGCTCGCAGTTGCGAGCCTTAGAATTTTGGGGGAGACGATCCTGATTCAGCCCGTCGACTGATCAGTGATCCGAAACATTAAGACAGTACGGTCGGGTTCTTGTGGATCCCGGAGACACCTGTCATACCCGCCCAGGAATCAGCGCGGCCTTCTCGCCATCCGCTCATCCAATATTGTCGGGTATCTATGTTGTTATTTGGGCAGAGATCACGGGATTTTCCGGATACGCCCGCTTGGTAACCACGTAAAAAAGCTCGTTGGGCAGGGTCTCTTTTTTGTCTTTTCATAATGAGTAACGCCTCGTAGCTATCTGTGGAGTTTGCCTGGACACCGATGCTCTGTTTGAGTTTTTACGGTGGGCCGAAATAGTAACGGCCTCCGGCAAACACTCCCTAAATGTAAAGTCCTGTGGCACTTGGATGCCGGTTTTTCAGGTCTGACTTCAGACTCCATCGGAATCTGAAAAGACATCAGGTTTCTTTAACCTCCGGTCTGATGTTGCGTACAGATTCTTTGAAAATGTTTCTGAAGAGCCTGTACTTTTAAAGACCTGTTTAGGGGTTTAGAGTTCACTCTTGTTTTACGAATGTGTTCGTTTACGACGTTTGCGCAAGATGTGCGACAACAGTTAAGTTGTAGTTGAATTGACATACTTTGTCGAACACCTTTTTTTCATAATCCTGCCATTCTTTAGGCTGTGCAGGAATAACGAACAGGCTAAATACCGTTAGCCTGTTGAATTGGCTGGGAAATAATGGCGTTACTAGATCTTTTTTTAACCTGTCCGAAAAGCCTTGAAGGCCTGTTGGCACAGGAATGTGCTCAACTGGGTGCAGAGAATGTTAAGGAAAAAGTCGCTGGTGTTCAGTGTCAGGCAACGCTGGAAGTGGCTTATCGACTCTGTTTATGGTCGCGTTTGGCCAACCGGGTGCTGCTCCGTCTTTATACTGGCCCGGCAGAAACTGCGGATGAAATGTACGATACTGTCCAGTGGGTCAACTGGCAGGAACACATGCAGGAGATGGGTACACTTGCGGTAGATTTTTCCGGGACTAACCGTGAGATCCGCAATACGCACTTTGCTGCACAGCGTGTTAAAGATGCTATTGTTGATCAGCTGAAAGAGAAAACCGGTCATCGTCACTCGGTGGATAAAGATCGCCCGTCGATGCGGGTTAATGCCCGACTTAACCGTGGCGAGGTAGTACTGAGTCTGGATCTGTCCGGCAGCAGTCTGCACCAGCGTGGCTATCGTCTGGATGGTGCGATGGCACCCCTGAAAGAGAACCTGGCGGCAGCAATTCTCATCCGCTCCGGCTGGCCTGAGCTGGCGAAAGAGGGAAAACCGCTGATCGATCCGATGTGTGGTTCCGGTACGCTGCTGATTGAGGCGGCACTGATCGCCATGGATCAGGCGCCAGGCCTGAACCGCAGCCACTTCGGCTTTTTCACCTGGAAGCAGCACGATTTTGATCTCTGGCGTGAAGTGGAGCATGAGGCAGAAGCCCGTGCCTCTATTGGTCGCAAGCGCTGGAATGGTCTTATCTACGGTTACGATGCCAGCGGCAAAGCGCTGGTCGCTGCTCAGAAGAACATTCGTCGTGCGGGTCTGGATAAAGTCGTTAACGTTACGAAAAAAGAGCTGGCTTATTTTGTTCAGCCAACTCATGCCGGTAATCTGGAAGCGGGTCTGGTCGCGACCAACCCGCCTTACGGTGAGCGTATCAGCGATATGCCGTCGCTGATCCACCTGTACCGTCACTTAGGTGATCGTCTGAAAGAGTCTTTCCCGGGCTGGCAGGTCTCTGTATTCACCGGTAACGCCGATCTATGCCATAAGATGGGGTTGCGCAGTCATAAGCAATACAACATGTTTAACGGCGCACTGCCGTGTAAATTGCTGCTGTTTGCTGTGGCCGCTGATTCCGACCAGCGGGTACGTCCTGATAAGCCGACTCAGAGTACTGAAGAGCTGATTATGGATGAATCCGCCTGGAGTGAAGGCGGGCGTATGTTCGCTAACCGGGTGCGTAAGAACCTGAAAAATCTGAAAAAATGGCTGAAAAAAGAGAAAACGGAGTGCTATCGCGCTTACGACTCTGATATTCCGGAATACGCGGTTGCTGTGGATGTCTACGGTGATCACCTGCATGTTCAGGAATACGCGCCGCCGAAGACGATCGACCCTGCCAAGGCAGAGCGCCGCCTGATGGATGTGATTCAGGTGTTACCGGGCGTCTTCAATATCAACCCGTCCAACATTCACCTGAAGCAGCGTAAGCGCCAATCGGGTCGTGCTCAGTACGAGAAGATGGACAAGAAACGCGAGATGATGACGGTCACTGAAGGGCCGTGCAAACTGCTGGTTAATCTGGATGATTATCTGGATACCGGTTTGTTCCTGGATCATCGTCCGATCCGCACCTATATCGGCGAGCAGTCAAAAGACCTGCGGGTCCTGAACCTGTTCTGCTATACCGCAACGGCGACGGTGCATGCGGCCGTTGGTGGCGCCCGCGGTACGGTCAGTGTTGACCTGTCCAACACCTATCTGGACTGGGGCAAAAAGAACATGCGTCTGAATGGTTTTTACGGTGAAGAGCATGAGTTTATTCAGGCGGACTGCAAACAGTGGTTGCAGGAAAATACCCGTCTGTTTGACCTGATCTTTATGGACCCACCAACCTTCTCCAATTCCAAACGGATGAAGGATGTGTTGGATATCCAGCGCGATCACGTCCGAATGATTCGTCATGCGATGCGCGTACTGGCACCGGGCGGCGCCTTGATCTTTTCCAATAACCTGCGCAGCTTTAAAATGGATGACGCTATTCTGGAAGAGTTTGACGTGCAGGATATCTCTAAAGAATCAGTGCCTACGGATTTTGCCCGTAATCCCAAGATTCACCACTGCTTCGAGATCCGTTATTTTGACTGATCGTCGGGTGTAAAAATTCAGCCTGACGGGACTTCCCCGCAGGCTGAATTTATTTCGGGTTGTTGCGTTTAGCTGTTAGATGCTTCGGAGAACAAAGATGAGTCAGGTTTTAAATCTTTACACCACACTTGGT
The DNA here is from genome assembly GCF_982874595.1 of Oceanospirillum sp. NCBI lineage: Bacteria > Pseudomonadati > Pseudomonadota > Gammaproteobacteria > Oceanospirillales > Oceanospirillaceae > Oceanospirillum > Oceanospirillum sp. Next base: position 116,403 of record NZ_CEYNZH010000006.1, read on the forward strand.
TGCCATTTGTGTGAGCAGGCGCTGGCGATTGTGCATCCGCTGGTGGCAGAAAAAGGGATTGAGCTTAAGCTCGTAGAGATCAGTGAGTCGGAAGCTCTGGTGGAGCAGTACGGTATTCGTATTCCGGTGATTCGTCTTGAGGGGCGGGCAGAGGAGCTGGGTTGGCCGTTCGATCAGACGGCTGCCGAAGAGTATCTGGCGCTGGCAGAAGCCTAAAGTTGCCAGCGTTTGATCTGTTTAGCCGGTGGGCAGCTCGCCGGCTTTCATCAGGTCGGAGAAGAGATCAGCGGCTTCTTCACTGTCATCCAGCTGCAGCACGCGTTTCATCCCCCGGCTTTCCTGTACGGTGCCGATGCTTTCCATCAGAGTTACCGCTTCTTCATAGGATTCCATCAGAGAGTGCGTCAGACCTCCAAACTGAGTGCCAATCTGCCCCCAGGCTTTGGTTAACAGCCAGTCGCCGAACATATCCTGATGGATATGAACCAGACAGTAATCATGTTCGTTTTGCCAGCGAACAATCACTTGTGCAACTCCTGCGGACTGATATGATTCCCAACTACTCAGCTTTGAATGGGGCTGAAAGTAGTCCCTGTAAAAGTGACATCTTGCCTGTTAAGGCGGTGTTCAAATTTGAGTTCAACATAACTCAGGTCAACGACATAATCTGAGCTGACCGTATTGTACCAGTAAGTACCTGATATAGCAGATAACAAGGGTATTTAAAGCCAGTTCCGACCAGTGGCAGGAATTGAGCCTGAATCCCACGCATTTGTAAAGTGTTGATATGAAAAGCCCTTTCCATCACTGACGTCATTCTCAGTCAATTCGGGCCAAATGAGAACAGAGGAAAACCGATGCACATTATTGCCGACGAAAATATTCCCCTTGTTCAGGAGTTTTTCTCCGAACTGGGATCGATTGAAACCTTGCCGGGCCGCTCGATGACCCGGGAGCAAATTCAGAAGGCCGATGTGTTACTGGTTCGCTCCATCACCAATGTGAATCAGGCTTTGCTGGAAGGGACAAAGGTACGTTTTGTGGCCACAGCAACTATTGGTTGTGATCATATTGATCAGGAGTACCTGTCGGCAAACAATATCGGCTTTGCTAATGCCCCAGGCTGTAATGCCAACTCCGTGGTGGAATATGTTCTGAGTGTGCTTTCTCTTTTGTCGGATCAGGAAGACTTTATTCTGAAAGACAAGACCATAGGGATTATCGGAGCCGGTAATGTTGGTGGACGACTGAAAGATCGCTTAGAAGAGATTGGTCTTAATGTTCTGGTTAACGATCCACCCCGTGCAGAAGCGGAAGGGGCAGAGGGTTTTACCGATCTGGATGAGCTGCTGGAACGGTCCGATATTATTTCTATGCATACTCCGCTGATTAAGCGCGGAGAACATCCGACCCTGCACCTGCTGAATGAAACCCGCATCAACAAATTGAAACCGGAAACCGTGCTGATCAATAGTGGTCGTGGTGCTGCTATTGATACCTTAGCGCTGAAAACCCGGCTGCAGGAAAAAGGTGACCTGTACACGGTTCTGGATGTCTGGGAGTCAGAACCGAATATCGACCATGAACTGCTGGAGCTGGTTGATGTGGGAACACCACATATCGCCGGTTATAGTCTGGATGGCAAATTGGGTGGCACTGAGATGGTTTATCTGTCGGTTTGCCAGCACTTCGGCCTGCCTGCCCGCAAAAAACTAGGTCAGCTGATTCCCGAACCACCCCTACGTAAGATTTCTTTCTCAAATCAGGCCCATCGTTGGCAATCTACGCTCACCGCGATACGTGCCTGCTATGATGTACGTAACGATGATATGGCACTCCGAAGGGCTTTTTCCAAAGCGCAGAAGAAAGGCATTACTCTGGGACAGGCTTTTGATGAACTGCGACGGGCCTATCCGGTGCGTCGGGAGTTTCATACTCTGAAGGTACAGCTGAAAACCAACCAGAAAAAATTGGGTGATCAATTAGAAAAGTTCGGCTTTTCCGTTCGCCTTGGTAAATAGTGGTCTTAATCGCATGAATAATTATTGTTCTAACTAAGAAGGCTATCAACTTCTTCCAATATACCCGGTTTTGCCGGGTATTTTTTTGCTCTGTTGGCGGTGGGATGAACGCCATTTAACCCCTTGTGTCGGGACTTTCCGTTACTCCTCTGATCTGAGGTATTTGTCAAAAACTGACAGATACCTCGGTTAAACCTGCTTTTTTAAGGTTTTTTCTCTGTTTATTTTGCCTTGACGCTTAATCATAAATTTAGCTACGTTAAAAAAGGCGGGTGATTGCCACCTGTAATGCATCGGGAAAAACCGTTCGAAATTTCCCAGCAGGTTTAGTCCTGTTCAGTTTGCTGAGGGTTCAGATTCATTGAGTTATATGCTTTTTACCCAGTGAAATGCATCGGTTCTGGAGACTCAGATCAATTCTACTGCCTTGTTCGGCAGTGTCGGAAGATGGAGTGACATGATGTCAGTAACCAGTCAATTAAAGAAAATCGCAGGAATCTCCTGTGTAGCCGCCACTCTGGCAACGGCAGCCGGAACTGCTCAGGCCGATACGTGGCGTTATGCCCATGAAGAATACAAAGGGGATGTACAGGATGTGTATGCCCATAAATTCAAAGAGTATATCGAGGACAACTCTGAGCATACGCTGAAGATCTACCGCTTTGGCGAGCTGGGTGAGTCGGACGATATTATGGAGCAGACTCAGGCGGGTATCCTGCAGTTTGTAAACCAGTCACCGGGCTTTACCGGTTCTCTGATTCCTGAAGCGCAAATTTTCTTTATCCCTTACCTGTTACCGACTGATATGGAGACTGTGGTTCAGTTCTTCCGTGAGAGTAAAGCGATCAACGAAGACTTTACCGAGCTGTATGCAGATAAAGGCCTTGAGTTACTGAAAATGTATCCCGAAGGGGAGATGGTGGTAACGGCTGATGAGCCAGTGACAAATCCTCAGGACTTTAAAGGTAAGAAAATTCGCGTGATGACGAACCCGCTGTTATCCGCTACTTATGAGGCCTTTGGTGCGACGCCAACGCCGCTGCCGTGGGGGGAGGTCTATGGCGCACTGCAGACCAATATGATTCAGGGGCAGGAAAACCCGATTTTCTGGATTGAATCCGGTGGTCTTTATGAAGTGTCACCGAACCTGATCTTCACTGGCCACGGTTGGTTTACAACGGCTTCTATGGCTAACAAAGACTTCTTTGATGGTCTGTCCGGTAAAGATCAGAAGATGATTCGTGATGCCGCAGAATATGCCTTCAATGAAACCATAGAGCACATTGATGGCCTTGCGGAGCGTTCTCTGGACAAGATTGTTAAGAGCAGCGACAAGGTAACCGTCACTCGCCTTGATGACCGTCAGATTAAGAAGTTTAAAGCCCGCTCTCCTAAGGTGGAAAAAACCTTTATCGAGATGACTGGCAAAGGCGGTAAGCAGCTTCTGAAGCAGTTTAAAGCTGATCTGAAAGCGGTTTCTGAGTAAGCACTTCCTGTATCTGATTCAGGGATACTGATGTCCGGAAGCCCCTCTGGTCGGGGCTTTCGGACCTATATTAACGGCAACGCAGTTTGCCGCTGCATGGGCGAAATGCCATGACGGATTCTGAAAATCTAACCTATCACTCTGAACTCCCTGGCCTGCTGGGAAAAATCGACAACCTGATCAGCAAGGTAGAAGCCTTTATGCTGGCAGCGGGTGTGTTGCTGATGGCACTGAATACCTGCATTAATGTTGTTGCCCGTTTTGGTTTTGGTCAGGGGCTTTTCTTTGCCGGTGAGATTAACCGGATTCTGATTATTCTTATCACGTTTGCGGGTATTGGTTATGCGGCCCGACAGGGGCGTCATATTCGTATGTCGGCTATTTATGATTCCCTTCCCCATAAAACCCGCAAGTGGGCCATGGTGATGATCGCTCTGGTGACATCAGTCATCATGTTTTTACTGGCCTGGCTGTCCTATGAATATGTGGCAGATGTGTTTAAACGAGGGCGTATTCTGCCAGCGCTGGGGTTCTCTATCTGGTGGATCTATATCTGGGTTCCTATTGGATTTGCCATAACGGGGATTCAGTACTTTCTGACGGTGATTAAAAATCTCACCAGCAAAGATATCTACCTTTCCACCGGTGTGCTGGATGGTTACGCCGATGATGAATCTGAAGTCTGACCGGTTTCAGCCTGAGATGGTTTGGCTCCACAAAAAATAATGCATAAGGATTGATCATGGCTACCACCTTAATGCTGATAATGATCGTGCTGTTACTGCTCGGTTTTCCAATGATGATCCCTCTGATTACCGCAGCTTTGACCGGCTTCTATATGATGTTTGGTGGCTTTGGTCAGATGGATACGTTTATTCAGCAGGTGCTTGGCGGTATTCGTCCTGCGTCGCTGATTGCCGTGCCAATGTTTATTCTGGCGGCGGATATTATGACCAGAGGGCAGTCTGCTAACCGACTGATTGATATGGTGATGACCTTTATTGGTCACATTCGCGGTGGGCTTGCGATCAGCACGGCAACCTCCTGTACTCTGTTTGGCGCGGTATCCGGTTCGACTCAGGCCACGGTTGTCGCAGTGGGCTCAGCACTGCGTCCTAAGCTGCTCAAAGCGGGGTATTCAGATTCCTTTTCTCTTGCGCTGATTATCAATGCCAGTGATATCGCTTTTCTGATTCCCCCCAGTATCGGCATGATTATCTATGGTGTGATCTCAGAAACATCGATTGCCGAGCTCTTTATTGCCGGCATTGGTCCAGGCCTGCTGATTCTGTTTCTGTTTTCGGTTTATTGCCTGATCTATGCGACGATACATAACGTTCCAACGGAAGATAAGGCCAGCTGGTCAGAGCGCCTGAAGGCAACCCGTATGGCGGTTTGGCCTCTGATGTTCCCGGTGATTATTGTTGGCGGTATTTACGGTGGCGTTTTCAGTCCGACGGAAGCGGCTGCCGTTTGCGTGCTCTATGCGGTCATACTGGAGTTTGGTGTTTTCCGTTCACTGAGCAGCCAGGATATCTTTACCATTGCCAAATCAACGGGTCTGATCACGGCCGTTGTCTTTATTTTGGTCGGGGTGGGTAACGGCTTCTCTTGGATTATCTCTTTTGCGCAGATTCCGCAAACCATTCTTGAGGCTGTGGGTATTAATGAGATGGGGCCGATTGGCGTTCTTATCGCTATCTCGGTTGCCTTCTTTATTGCCTGTATGTTTGTTGATCCGATCGTGGTGATTCTGGTGCTGACCCCCATCTTTGCTCCCGCGATCGAGGCAACCGGGCTGGACCCGGTTCATGTGGGGATCATTATTACGCTGCAGGTTGCGATCGGTTCGGCAACGCCTCCCTTCGGCTGCGATATTTTTACCGCCATTGCGATCTTTAAAAAACCTTACTGGGAAGTTGTTCGCGGGACGGGGCCTTTTATTGCGATTCTGCTTTTCTCTGCAGGTTTGCTGGTGGCTTTCCCAGAGATTGCGTTATTCCTGCGGGATGTGGCTTTCAGTGACTGAGGGCTGGTTTGAGGAGTACACATGTTTAAACGAATTTTAGTGGCGGTTGATGGGTCGGTTACAGCACTGGATGCGCTGGATAAGGCCATTGAGCTTCAGGAGCTGACGAAACAGCAGGCATCAGAAGCGGAGATCTATCTCTTATGTGTGTATAAGCATCACAGCCTGTTTGAAGCTTCTCTGTCGATGGTTCGACCGGAGGATATGCAGATACCGGATCAGGCACTGACGGAGTATGCCCGTGATGTGGTCGATCAGGCGAAAAAGCATGCGCTGAAGAAGGGGGTGACCTGTCGTGGGTTTGTTAAAGGGGGGCGTCCGTCGAAAACCATTGTCGCCTTTGCTCAATCGAAAGAGGTGGATCTGATTGTGATGGGGTCAAAAGGGACGCATACCGATGTGGATGGTATGTTTCTGGGCAGTGTCTCGCAGCGCGTGGCTGCCCATGCTAAGTGTCCGGTGATGATTGTTTAGCGTTTCAGGGCACAGAAAAAGGGCTGACTCTGTTTTAAGACGGGTCAGCCCTTTTAGGTAAAATCCCTGCAGCCGCATGCTTATCCGTTGATTGCCTTTATATACTGGAGTAAGGCTTTGCCGGTTAATGGCGGTGAGTAGTAATAGCCCTGAATCAGTTCACAATCCAGCGCTCTGAGGATCTCCAGCTGGGCTTCATTTTCAACACCCTCTGCAACTGTAATAAAGTCAAAGTTTTTGCACAGTTGCATCACGGTTTCTACCAGCTTTTTGTCTTTGGTGTTGTCGTGCATATCCTTGATAAACGCGCGGTCGATTTTCAGTACGGAGACGGGCATATCTTTCAGATATGCCATGGAGGAATAACCGGTGCCAAAATCATCAATGGCGATGGAAATGCCCGCATCTGCAAGCTGCCTGAGCTGGAGTAATGCTTCAGCCATATCATCCATCAGGCCGGATTCTGTAACTTCGATTTCCAGAACGGATGCCGGTAGCTCATACTGGTTCAGAATCTGAAGGCAGGTTTGAGCAAAGTCCTGCTGGGTTAGCTGCTGACTGGCCACATTGACTGCCAGCATAAAATTATCCGGCACCTGTTTTTTATCCAGCCATTGCTTGAGTTGTTTACAGCTGGCCTCCAGAACCCAATGACCAATATCGATTATCTGCCCGGTTTTTTCCGCCAGAGGAATAAACTCAACCGGAGATATGCGACCGAGGGTGGGGTGTGTCCAGCGCAGCAGTGCTTCAGCACTCAGGCACTGCTCGTTATGCAGACTGATCTTTGGCTGAAAATAAAGCTCCAGCTCTTCTCTGTCCGCCGCGTGGTTCAGAGCTTCCTGTAGTGTGAGCTTTCTTTGCAGCTGGGCCTCAAGTTCCGGGGTGTAGTCCCGCCAACTATTTGGGGTTTCAGGAACTGCGAGCGCGGCCAGCCGGATCAGGTTTTCAGCGGTTCGTCCCTGTCCTGATGCACTGATGCCGGCACGGGCATTAAGCCGTAAACGAAACTCCTGATAGTCGATCGGCTGGCGGATGGTTTCCAGCAGAGGGAGCACATGGTTTGCCAGCTGTTCACAGGAAAGTTGGCCGGGGGTTTGGGTGCGGCGTGCCAGTACCCACTCCGTGCTGCTCCAGAGTCCCAGGATATCACCTTCCTGATGATATTGAGTCGCTCTTTCCCTGAGGGCCAGAGCCAGATTTTCAGCGACTTCCAGCCCGTGTAAGCGAGCCATCTCATCAAGCCCATCGACCGCAAAAAAGTAGATCATCAACTGCTGGTTCTGGTCGATGGCCTGTTGCAGCAGACTGAGTAATCCGGTTCGGTTAGGCAAGCCGGTCAGAGGATCTTCAACGGCCATGCGTCGGAGTTCACAGGTACGCTCAGCCACGAGAGATTCCAGTTCGTCTGCCCGAAACATCTGTTGCTGCAACTTGAGATGTTCCTGAAGGATATTGTCCAGACGACGCAGAACTTCCTGATTATCAAATGGCTTAGTCAGGAAATCCCGGGCACCGAGTTCAAGAGCCTGATAGCGGGTGTTCTGGTCGGTGTTAGCGGTCAGAATAATGACGGCAGGCAGTTTGTCACCCAGGCTTTCCCGTATTTTCTCCAGCAGTTCAAGGCCTGAAATATGCGGCATGCGGATATCGAGGAAAATCAGATCAGGACAGCGCTCTTTGATTCTGGGCATCAGCTGTCGCGGGTCAGTCATGCACTGGACCTGTGTAAAACCCTCATCTTCGAGCATGCTGGCCAGGAGATCGACATTTACTTCGTTGTCGTCAAGAATCAGGATGTCTGCTTCAGTGTTTAATGAGCTTTGGCTATCCATACTTAGTGCTCCAATTTGGCCTGCAGGAGCTGATACAGAGCGTCCAGATCCAGCGGTTTGTTCAGATAGTCGATAAAGCCAGCTTTAAGGAGTTCTTTACGATCCTTTTCGGTGCCTGAGGCAGAAACGGCTATAACGGGAATCGTTCGGGTCAGAGGATTTCGGGACAGCATCTGCTGAGCCTGATGGCCGCTAATACCGGGTAGATCCAGATCCATCAGAATCAGATCCGGTGTATCAGAAGCGGCTATCTCTAAAGCGACCTCTGCGGAGGAGGCCAGTGTCAGCCGGTATTCCGGCAATTCGTCAACAAAGGCTTTTAACAGGCGTTGATTGGCCGGATTGTCTTCCACATAAAGTAGATGGCAGCAGCCTTCGGCGTCTTTTGAGTCCGTTTCCGATGTGGTTTGGGCGTTATCATGTTCTGTCGACAGGGGCAGGGTAAACCAGAAGCAGCTGCCTTTGTGCTCTTCACTTTCAACACCGATCTCACCTTTCATCAGTTCGACCAGCTCCCGGCACAAAGCAAGGCCGATACCGGTACCTTCGATAGCAGAATTTTCTGCCCCCAAACGGCTGAAGGGCTGGAATAACTGATTGAGCTGGTCGTCGGAGATACCGGTACCGGTGTCTTCTACCTCGATGCGTAGCATATCTTTGCAGGCAATGCTGCGGATGGTGACTTCTCCCTGGGGGCGATTGTATTTAATCGCATTGGTGACCAGATTAATCAGGACCTGCTGGCAACGGGTATAATCTGCCACCACCCACTGTTTTTGAGTGTTAGCTTCCAGGGGGTGAAGTTTGATCTGATACTGGTCTGCGATAGGTTGCAGGCCTTCTAAGGCGTCCTGCATCATCTCCTGAGCATTCAGTGATTCCAGAGAAACACTGATACGGCCTGCCTCGATACGGGCAAGATCCAATACATCGTTGATCAGGGTCAGCAGGTGTTGGCCACTTTTGTAAATCTGTTTTATGTGACGTTGCTGGCGATCGGTCAGAGGATGTTTGCCGGACTGCAGCAGTTGGGCAAAACCCAAAATGGCATTCATCGGTGTACGCAGTTCATGGCTCATAGAGGAGAGAAACTCGCTTTTGGCCTGACTGGCGTTTTGCGCAGCATCTCTTGCCTGAAGTAACTGTTCGTTGATCTGCTCCCTTTCATGCATCTGGCGATAAAGTCGGATCAGCAGTGCGCAGGTACTGGTGAAGGGGTTAAGCCATTCCGCTAACTCAGGTTGGTAGTCCTGCTGAGAGTTTGCAATGGCAAACATGCCGATCACCTCTCCCTGATCAAAAATCGGAACGCCCATGTAACGATAAAGCTCCGGGTGACCCGGTGGCAGATGACTGTTACCGACAAGGTCCTGCATCCGGTTGTTAATGATGAGCTTTTCATCAGCAAATACCTGACCAATCAGGGTCTTTGGATTGGTCAGCAGCATATCGCCAGCCACCAGCTGCTTCATCAGTTGCTTGGATTCTTCGCTCCAGGAAAGATCGGTAATCGCATGCAGTTTCAGTGCTTTCTTGTCTTTGACGGTCAGTACTTCACCGATAAAGGCGTAATCACTTGCTGTGAGTTCTCTCAGAGCTTCCATCAGGAAAGCCCACAGCTTGTCCTGAGAAAGCAGTGCCTGATAATCCGTCAGTCCCTGATGCAGAATCTTAAGCAGGGCTTTTTCCTGTTGTTCAGCATGCTGGGCAGCCCTTACATCTCTCAGGTCTGACAGGATACCAATAAACTGGCGTTCGTCAGGTTGGTTGCTGTGTACCTCGCTGACCCCAAGGTGGATTGGCAGGAGGGTTCCATCTTTTCGTTTGGCTTCTACTTCGCGCCCTTTACCAATAATTTTGGCTTGGCCGCTGGTCATAAAGCGATGCAGGTAGTCGTCATGCTCTTTGGCCCAGGGGCTTGGCATGATCATTTTTACATTCTTCCCTTTCAGCTCCTCTTCGGTGTAATCGAGTAGCTTTTGAGCAAAAGGGTTAACCTCAAGCATGGTTCCGAATTGATTAATGCGGATGATGCCGGCCGCTGCGGAATCAACAATGGCCCGATAGCGGGCACGGCTGATATTCACTTCTGCTTTTTCGTGCTCAAGCCGGATTCTTTGCTGATGCAGTTTGATCAGCTCTTCTGCCTGGCGGGCCAGTTGTTCCAGGCGAGTAATATCCCGATGGGTGAGTACCCGGGGCTTGGTATCCAGAATGCAGAAGCTTCCCAGATGAAGTCCTTCATTTATGCTGATAGGTATACCGGCATAAAAGCGAACGGAGTGTTTCCCGGTAACCAGTGGATTATTGCGGAAACGTTCATCTTTTAGCGTATCCGGAACAATCAGGTTTTGGCCCTGATAAATTGCATGGGAGCAGAAGGAGATATCCCTGCTGGTCTGATGGCTATTGAAGCCCTGCTCCGATTTGAACCACTGCCGGTTTTGGTCAACCAGAGAGACCAGGGCGAACGGGACGTCAAAAAGATCTCTTGCTAACTCGGTCAGGCGGTCAAAGCCCGGATCCCGCTTAGTATCCAGAATGGCCAGATCGTGCAGATGCTGCAGACGTTCTGTTTCGTTGGCAGGTAACAGTATGTCGGACCGGGCGCTGGGGGGCATAGAAAACCTTCTGTGCAGGGGAGTCGTCGCGCTGACATGCGCGATGTTCCCGCAGTTATACGGATTTTCTAATATTGTGTATGCTTCTTTGTGTTATTGGAAGTCGCCTTTACCCTTTCTTCAATGAAAAAACCGGTCAAAAGACCGGTTTTCACAATGAGGGACACGTTAATGGGGCTGCTTATCGGCCTTGCTGCAGTGCTTTAATGCGGTCATCCAGGGGTGGGTGAGAGGCAAATAGTGCAGACATCTTACCACCGGAAATACCCAGAGCGGCCATAGAGCCTTTCATGATACTTGCTTCATTAGACTCCGCTTTCAGGCGCTGTAGTGCAGAAATCATCGCCTGACGATCAGCAAGCGTTGCACCAGCATGGTCTGCCCGGAATTCGCGCTGTCGGCTGAACCAGGCGACAACAGCCGAGGCCAGAATACCGAACAGAATATCCAGTACAATCGTTAGCACCATTTCGGCAACCCAGCCCAGACCGCCTTCGCCTTCTTCATCAGCAGTGAACTGGTCGATAGCATAAACGACAACGCGGGTCGCGAAGAGTACAAAGGTGTTTACAACCCCCTGAATTAACGACAGCGTGACCATGTCGCCATTGGCTACGTGACCAATTTCGTGGGCCAGAACCGCACGAACTTCTTCCGGGCTCATACGTTGCAGCAGGCCGGCACTGACCGAAACCAAGGCATCGTTTTTATTCCAGCCGGTTGCGAAAGCGTTGGATTCCATTGCAGGAAAGATACCTACAGTTGGCATCTTGATCCCCGCTTTTTGGGAAAGCTCTGCAACGGTTTGCAGCAACCAGGCTTCCGTTTCGTTGCGAGGCTGGTCGATCACCTGAGTACGGGTACTCATTTTAGCCATCGTTTTAGACATAAACAGGGAGATCAGTGAGCCGGTAAAACCGAACACGGCACAGAAGATCAGCAAGCTGGTCAGGTTGAGGCTACCACCGGCTTTATAATTGCCTACCCCCAGTACGCTAAGGACGATACCTGCAATCACAAGTACAGCCAGGTTCGTTAAAAGGAATAGTCCGATACGCATCATATCTGCGAATTCTCCATCAAGTTAATCTGATACCTTTTTATTGGGTTTAACATACACGCTTACAAGGGCTGGCGCTTTTTTATCTGTTCGCTGGCCATACGCGGATATGCCATCTCATCATTACCCAACAAGGTTTATGTTTGATAACGGTCAAAATTTTTGGTTCCGTGAAAGTTCCCTAAAAAATGAAGTATTTGCAAAAAAATGCCCCGTGTATTGCGGGGCATCTCATTGCTCAAATGGGCGTCTGCTTACTGGCTGTATTTACTCAGGAAACGAGCGATGCGGTTGATCGCATCTTCTAATTGATCCACATAAGGCAGAGACACGATTCGGAAGTGATCCGGCTCCGGCCAGTTAAAGGCGGTTCCCTGAACCAGCAGCATCTTCTCCTGCTTGAGCAGGTCGTAGGCAAACTTCTCATCATCGTGGATGTTAAAGCGTTTCACATCCAGTTTCGGGAACAGGTAAAGCGCACCTTTGGGCTTCACGCAGCTGATACCGGGAATGTTGTCCAGCATCTCCCAGGCCAGATCCCGCTGCTCTTTCAGACGACCACCGGGCAGAATCAGGTCGTTAATGCTCTGATAACCCCCGAGAGCTGTCTGGACCGCATGCTGGGCTGGTACGTTGGCGCATAAGCGCATGGAAGAGAGCATGTTCAGGCCTTCGATAAAGTCAGAGGCCTTGCGCTTGTTGCCGCTGATAATCATCCAACCGGAACGGAAACCCGCCACACGATAGGATTTGGACAGACCGTTGAAGGTCAGAAAGAGTACGTCATCTGCCAGGCTTGCGATGGAGGTGTGCTTCTCTTCATCGTAAAGAATCTTGTCGTAGATTTCGTCGGCCAGCACCACCAGATTGTGCTCGCGGGCAACCTCAATAATCTCCTGCAGCAGGGATTCCGGATACAGAGCACCGGTGGGGTTGTTCGGGTTGATGATCACAATACCCTTGGTGCGTTCGGTGATCTTGCTGCGAATATCATTGATATCCGGATACCAGTCAGCCTGTTCGTCACAGATGTAGTGAACGGCTTTGCCGCCGGCCAGACGGGTTGCTGCGGTCCACAGCGGGTAATCCGGTGCCGGGATCAGTAGTTCATCATCGTCATTCAGCAAACCCTGAGTCGCCATTACAATCAGCTCGCTGACACCGTTGCCCAGATAGATATCTTCGATGGACACATTGTCGATTTTTTTGCGCTGACACTCCTGCATCACCGCCTTACGGGCCGAGTACAAACCTTTGGATTCGCAGTAGCCCTGGGCATTGGGCAGGTTATAAAGTACATCCTGCAGAATCTCTTCCGGTGCCTCAAAGCCGAATGGGGCGGGATTACCGATATTCAGTTTAAGAATACGGTGACCTTCCTCTTCCATTCGTTTGGCTTCTTCAAGGACAGGTCCACGGATGTCATAACATACATTGTTCAGTTTTGTGGACTTTTTGATGGTTTGCATACGGGTTCCGTTGTGCGGTAAGGGGTATAGGGTGGGGCAGTATTTGCCTCATTTTTTTAGAAAGAACCATATTAAATAATTTATCGGTCTTTGGTAAGACGATAAACAGATGAATAGTCTGACTGATGGGTTTTTTTCGCCAGAGTGATATGCTGTTTTTCTGGTAAACCTGATTTTAACAATAAAAAGGACCGTAGCAATGACAATGGAGCAATCCGAAATGGCTCAGAATAAAGGCTCTGCGATTGAGACAGATACTTTGGTAATTCGTGAGGATCGCGATGGTGTCAGTACTCTGATGCTGAATCGCCCAAAGGCGTATAACGCGCTGTCCCTTGGCTGCATGCAGGCGCTGATTAAGGAGTTGGATGCTGTTTCCCTGGATAAGTCGATCAAGGTTGTGATCATTTCAGGTAGTGGTAAGGGTTTTTGTGCCGGCCATGATCTCAGGGAGATGAAAGAGGGGGGGTGTGAGGCTTTTTATCAGGAAACATTTTCCACCTGTGCAGAACTGATGGCGAAGATTCAATCGATCCCTCAGCCTGTGATTGCTAAGGTTCATGGCATTGCGACCGCTGCTGGCTGTCAGTTGGTGGCAACGTGTGATCTGGCCTATGCTGCTGCGGATTCCCGCTTTGCTACACCGGGTGTAAATATTGGTCTTTTCTGTTCAACGCCTATGGTTGCCCTGACCCGTGCTGTGCACCCCAAGCAAGCGATGGCGATGTTACTGACGGGTGAAATGGTGCCTGCAGATAAAGCGGAAGCGGTAGGTTTGATCAACGAAGCGGTTGCTCCTGAAGCCCTTGATGCCCGAGTTGATGAGGTTGCCCAAATGATCGCTGCTAAGTCCTCTTATACACTTAAGGTTGGTAAAGAGGCTTTCTATCAGCAAAGAGATATGACGCAGGCTGAAGCATATAACTACTGCAGTCGGGTTATGACAGAGAATATGCTGGCCCACGATGCCCAGGAAGGCGTTGATGCATTTCTGAACAAGCGTTCACCTTGCTGGCAGGGGCGTTAAGTCAGGAGCGCCACATTCTGCTGATTATGTGTTTCGCAGCAGTGAAACTGTTCTGAGAGGGTGGTTCAGCCAGCCTGAACCACCTTGTTCCGACCGCTCTTCTTTGCCTCATAGAGGGAGTTATCCACTCTGTGCAACGCTTCATTAAAATCTTCATCCGGCTTGAGTTCGCCGACTCCGATGCTGACCGTGAAGCGGACTGGCTCATTCTCTTTTGAGGTAACCCAGGACTGTTCGCAGCGCATGCGAATCCTTTCTGCTGCTTTCAGGGCATTCTCAATACTGCTGCCGGGGAGGATAGTGGCAAATTCTTCGCCACCGTAACGGGTAAGAATATCGGTACTGCGAAGTTCATCCTTCATGATTTGGCTGAAAGACTGAAGAACATGATCACCGGTCAGGTGGCCGTGAGTATCATTGATACGCTTAAAGCGATCCAGGTCGAGCATCAGCAGACTGACTTGTGGACGTTCTGATTTTTTCCAGGTTTTATTCAGCTCTTTTATCCGCTCCATCATAATGCGTCGATTGAGCAGGCCTGTCAGAGGGTCGCGGGTTGCCTGGCGGTAGAGTCGAAGCAGCATATGCAGCTGCGCCTGATTGGCCCATAGAGCAATGACCAGCAGCGTTGAGATTAGCCAGAGATCTTTAAAACCATCCAGGCTGAATAGGGTTCCGGCAAAAAAGTCGTTGTACAGTAGGGTGATGATTAGTCCTGCCCCAAGGATACTGGCTTCCAGAATCGTTAACGGAAATACGCTTAATATGGCCACGAGAAGGAAAGGAATGAAGCTATACCCGATTAGGGCTTCATCGCCCCCGATAAGCCGGAACAGGCTTGCGGTGTAAAAAATAGCCGGAAAGGCAATCAGCAACGTAAGGCAGAAGAGAGAGTGCTGCAGGTTACGCTTCTTGGCGTTGTTAACCAGTAGCAGTATCAGCATAGCGCTAAACAGCATCAGGCGATAAAAAGCGATGGTGCTTAAGTCTTCGGGGGCCAGTAGCAGGTAATCCAGCGGAATCCAAAGAGGGGCAAAAATGGCAAATACGACACTGAGAATATTAATGCGGGTACGGATATATTCGCTTCGTGCGGCATTGAAGTCGTCCGAATGATATCGGTTTGTCAGAGTGTCAAACAGGTTGAGTTCCGACAGTTTGCGGTATAGTCCACCTGTTGCTTCATCCAGAGCAGTCGCGGCCGTTGGGGTCTGGCGTCGCTCGACCGGAGGATCGTTGTCCGGGCTGGAGGGTGAAGGGTTTGGCATAAGCGGATTGTTACCTTTATTTATTGTTAGTGTTTGGCAGCATTAAGCAAAAATGCTGCTTAGGTTATCGAAAGCAGCTATTGTTTCTCTTGATTTATATCACTGCTGGAATATTCAATGTGCGGGTAGGTGGAATACCCTGCTGCTATTGAATGCAGCTTAATCTTCCGGTGTTTCGGATTCTTCTTCGATGACAGGCTCGGGGATATCTTCCGGTACTTCCAGTGACAGCCGTCCCATATGCCCCCCTCGGATATCATTCAGTAATACTTCCGATGCTTTATGCCAGTCTATTTCACCGCCGGCTCTCAGGCCGCCGCGCTTGCTGGCAATGAGTTCCAGAACGGCTTCCGGGGTTTCCGGCAGAGTTTTCATCTTATAGCGGGTTTCCAGAGGTTTGGGATAGCGGGTCATCAGCTCCCCTGCGGCAAACATGGCGATATCCAGATAGTCGACAGCAGTGTTACGGATGGCGCCGGACGTTGCCAGGCGGTAGGCGCTGTTCTGATCTTCAATGCGTGGCCAAAGTACTCCGGGGGTGTCTATGATGGCGATACCTGAGGGTAGTGTGATTTTTTGCTGGCGCTTGGTTACTGCGGGCTCGTCACCGACCTTGGCAACTTTTTTACCGGCAAGGCTATTGATCAGAGTCGATTTTCCTACGTTAGGAATTCCCATCACCATAACGCGAACCGCGCGATCTTTGCGCACCTGCCCCGCCATCTCTTTGACGATCTTCGGAATTTGCTTCAGGGTGCGGGACTCCGTTGTCGTAACGGTAATCGCCCGAGTTTCTTCCTGTTCTTCGAAGTGTTGAATCCAGCGTTTGGTTATAGCCGGATCAGCCAGGTCGTCTCGGCTGAGAATTTTCAGACAGGGTTTGTTGCCCCGCAGTTCATTCAGCATGGGGTTCGCGCTGGAGTATGGGAGTCGGGCATCCAGAACTTCAATGATGACATCAATTTCGGGCAGAGCGTCTTTAATCTGGCGACGAGCCTTATTCATGTGTCCCGGATACCAACCTAACATCGCCATGGAGCTCTCCTGTCTTTTGGAACTGAGTTCACGCACACTTGTAACAAAACAAGCCGCTGAAGCTTAAGGCTAAAGCGGCTTAACAAAGCGCAAAATTATATCAAGAGGACGAAATTTAATCAGCAGTTTAGTGCGGGGTTATTTTTCAGCGCTTGCCAGTTCGAAATCTAAAGATGCTGAATTAACGCAGTAGCGCAGCCCGGTTGGTTGTGGCCCATCAGGAAATACATGGCCGAGATGGGCATTACACTGCTGGCAGAGGATCTCTGTACGTATCATGCCATGGCTTTGGTCGGTACGTTCGAGAATCGCGTGTGCGTTAATAGGCTCCCAGAAACTTGGCCAGCCACTACCGGATTCGTATTTGGTGGCCGAGTCAAAAAGCGGAGTCTTACAACACACGCACAGATAGGTCCCTGTTTCGTGGTGGTTGTAGTACTTACCGGTAAAAGGGGGCTCTGTGCCGCCACAACGGCAGATGTCATATTGTTCCGGGGAGAGTTCTTGTTGCCACTCCTGCTCGTTAGCAGGGAGCTGCTTCTTAGTCGTATTGTCAGTCATAGTCAGAGAGTATATCTACAGGTTTATAGAGAGTTGGTTATTAGTCATAGACCTGCTTTTTCTTCCATTGATCCTCTTCTTCCATCATTTTTTCAAACTCTTTCGTTAGCTGATCGCCTTCCTGCTGACCTTCCAGACGCTGTTGCTGCTCCTGTTTAGCTGCCGTATCCTCAAGTTCATCAACACGTTTCTTAGTAGCAAGGATCTGGTCGGTGTAGTCACCACCC
Source organism: Oceanospirillum sp. (assembly GCF_982874595.1). Taxonomy (NCBI): domain Bacteria; kingdom Pseudomonadati; phylum Pseudomonadota; class Gammaproteobacteria; order Oceanospirillales; family Oceanospirillaceae; genus Oceanospirillum; species Oceanospirillum sp. The sequence goes on from NZ_CEYNZH010000006.1 coordinate 133,516, forward strand.
TGATTGTTTTTGCCCATCTCGCTGATAACCCGGCGGTAGTGAATCGCTGCAATTTTAGGCTTCATCTCACGTTCTGACTTTTTGGCCGCAGAGATGTAAACCTCAATAATGGTTTGGGCGAATGCTTTACGCAGTTGTTTCAGAAAGCCCTGGGCAGCACCATGTGAGATTTTTTTCTCCTGATACTGAACGGAGATATGCTTGTGCAGCAACTTGAGGTTACGGCGGACATTATTAGCCGTTTGGATATCGGTAACAGGTACTGTGGAGACGTTTTTGTTTTTGGTGGCAAACTCAAGCATCTGCTTCGCATTCTCAAGGTGCTTGGCAACTTTATCATCAGGGTCTGCTTCGTACTGCTGCTGAAACAACTCGACGACACTGCGCGAAAGAAATATTCGCATATCCTGGCCCAGATAGTGCGGAGGGACCTCTTCCATCAGAAACATCAGGTTTCTGGCGCGATCACCCAGTGAGCGAAGATAGCGGATATGTTCGATGCGTTTTTTTTCCGCAGCTTGCTTTGAGTAGACTATAAAAATTAGGCCTAATGCTAATGAAAGCACAACGCCAAGAATGATCACTGATGACATTCCAGGTTCCCTTTATCCTGAGCTTTATAATTTTGGTATCCGATAAGTGTTTCACTTTGTATCAGCGCTAACTATATATGAATACGAGCACTGATATCTATTGCCTATCGGCATGATCCCTGAAAACTTAAAAAAGCAGTTTTTATACACCTTGATCAATAATAAGAGAAAAATCGATAGGGTGCGAATTATAACGAGCTGTTTCCTATAGGGTTTGATCGTCATTAAGCTTGTTGAGTAAAGTGTCGGAAGTTTTTGATAAGAAAAGAAAAAAAGGTGTTGACACATTTTGTAGGCCTCTATAAAATGCGCGCCATCCTTCGATGAGGGGTTATTTGCAGGATTACGTCCCATTCGTCTAGTGGCCTAGGACACCGCCCTTTCACGGCGGTAACAGGGGTTCGAACCCCCTATGGGACGCCATTT